>CBJNAR010000149.1:0-7170 GCA_966434075.1 uncultured bacterium | reverse complement strand
AGACGACCGTCGAGCAGACGCTGGCGATGCTGCGCAAGCAGGGCCAGGCCCAGGAGGTTGACGACGCCCTTGCCCAGGTCAAAGAGCAGATGGGCATCGATATCGAGCACGATCTGCTGCCGCTGCTGGGCGGAGATTACAGCGTGAGTGTGCAGGGCAGCAAGGGCACCGGCGAGTTCGCGGCGGGACCGGATCTCGGTGTCGTGGCGCAACTGCACCTGAAGCAGGGCGACGGCGCGCGCATGAACCAGATCCTCGATACGCTGAACGGCCGGCTGACCGACCAGGGCGCGACGATCACCGCCGTGCCCGTGGGCAACGGTAAGCTCTGGAGCGCCGACCTGGCCGAGTCCGCCCTCTACGGGGTGATCGGCGATAAGCTGCTCATCGTCGGGGCGACCAACGTCGACGCCACGAGCGACCTGGCCAAGAGCGTCGTCGACAACGCGGGCAAGGGGGCGGGAGCCGACGGCGCGGTGAAAGGCCGCCTGGTCCACCTGCCCAAGGACAGCAATACGCTGCTCTATATTGACATAACCAAGGTCGTGACCCAAGGCTTCGAGCCGACCCTGTCGGAGGACGACAAGACCGGCTATGAGTCGGATGTAGCGCCGTTCGTTCGCCCGTTCCAGTACGTTCTGGCGGGCGGGTCGAGCAAGGTGACCAACGACGTCGCCCACTCGCGCAGCGTGCTGTTCATCGGCATCGGCAAATAAGATCCCCCACGCCGGGGCGGGGCGGGTGCGCCCGCCCCGGCAATATTGACACACCCGGCGGCGCGGTGCTATAATGCGCTTGCAGCGTGGGAGAGATCCTGGTCGCGGTTTGATCGTGACCAGGACGCCGAAGGGGCAAGGATGCGATCCAGGCGGGGCGTAGAATCCCGCGCGAATCCTCCGAAACTCTCAGGTACACCAGACCACGTGGGCCCGCCATCCTCTGGAGAGTTCCCCCACCGGGGACACCGAAGCGGCAAGCCCGGCCAGGCCGGGTCAATCTTGCAGGTGACAAGGACAGAGGAAGCCACCAGGCTTCCTTCTGTCTTTTTTTGTCACTTGGACCGGGCGCCGGGTGATCGGCGGCCCAGGCGAAGAAGGAGGGTTTCGTGACCGAAAGCGCGATGAAGAAAACGCCGCTGAACGCCGTGCACCGCCGGCTGGGCGCGCGCATGGTCGAATTCGGCGGGTGGGAGATGCCGGTGCAGTACAAGGGCATCATCGAAGAGCACAACGCGGTGCGCCGGCGCGTCGGCATCTTCGATACATGCCATATGGGCGAGTTTGTCGTGCAGGGGGCGGGCGCGCTACCGCTGCTGCAATACGGCACCAGCAACGATGTGGCCAAGCTGGATCTGGGGCAGGCGCAATACTCGTTTATGACCAACGCCGAGGGCGGCGTCGAGGATGATTGCCTCGTCTATCGCTTCCCCGACCATCATTATGTGGTGGTGAATGCCGCGCCGCTGGAAGCCGATTTCCAGCGTCTCTCCGACCTGGCCGACGAACAAAAGATCGGCGATGTCGTCCTGCGCAACTTCTCCGATGAGACCGGGAAGCTCGATATTCAAGGCCCGCAGGCCGCTGCGCTGGTCCAGAAGTTCACCGATACCGACCTGGCGGCCCTCAAATATTATTATGCCACCCAGGGGCCGGTGGCCGGGGTGCCCTGCCGCATCTCGCGCACCGGCTACACCGGCGAGGACGGCTTCGAGCTCTTCTTCCCCATCGCCGAGACCGAGCGGCTCTGGAACCTGTTCGTCGAGGCCGGCGCCGAACCCTGCGGGCTGGGCGCGCGCGACACGTTGCGCCTGGAAAGCAGCCTGCCGTTATCCGGCAGCGATGTCTCGCCCGACCCGGCGCGCAACCCCATCTGCGCCGGGTTTGGTCGTTTTGTACGGCTGGACAAGGGCTCCGATTTCTGCGGCAAGGCCGCGCTGCAGAAATTCACCGACGACGGCTGCGCCCAGAAACTGATCAACTTCGAGGTCACAGGTCGCGGCGTGGCGCGGGTCCACTATCCGATTGTGAACCAGGCCGGGCAACCCGTCGGAGAAGTGACCAGCGGCACCTTCGCTCCCTCGCTGAACAAGAATGTGGGCATGGGCTGGGTGCCCGCCGACCTGGCCGCGCCCGGCACCGAACTTGCCGTGTTGATTCGCAACCAGCCCGTCAGTATCCGGGTGCTCAAGCGCCCCATGTACAAGCGTGGCAAATAACCATCATCACTAGGAGGAGGCAGCAATGAACAACCCGCGGGACTATAAGTACACCAAGGATCACGAGTGGGTGAGCCTGGACGGCGATACCGCGATCATGGGCCTGGCCGACTATGCCCAGAGCCAGTTGGGCGATATGGTCTACGTCGGCGACCTGCCCGACGTCGGGGCCACCATCACCCAGGGTGCCAGCGCGGGGGCGCTGGAGAGCGTGAAGGCGGCGGCGGATTTCTATGCGCCTCTCAGCGGTGAGGTGCTGGAGCGCAACGAAGCCCTTTTCGACGATCCGGGCATAATTAACCGCGATTGCTATAGCGAAGGTTGGGTGCTCAAGGTGCGGGCCTCCGATCTGGGGGAACTCGACAACTTGATGAGCGCGGACCAGTATGACGAGTATGAGCAGGCGCAGGGGTAGGCCCTGCGCTGCGGCGACGGGGGTTGGGGCGGGGTCAACGACGACTCCCCAACTACCCGTCGCGCTCGCTAGTGATGGAGTTTAACTGATGCCTTATATTCCCAACACCGACGCTGACCGGGAGGCGATGCTCGCCAGCCTGGGCCTGACCCACATGGCCGACCTGTATCGCGACGTGCCCCCGCAGGTGCTGGACCCGCCGATCGATCTGCCCGAACCGCTGTCCGAGAGCGAGATCATGGCGGAGATGCGCCGGCTCAGCGATAAGAACTGTGATGCGACGCGCTATGCTACCTTCCTGGGGGCGGGCTCTTATAACCACTTTAGCCCCGCCGCCGTCTATCGGATTATGTCGCGCGGTGAGTTTTACACCGCCTATACGCCTTATCAGCCGGAACTGTCGCAGGGGGCCTTGCAGTGGACCTATGAGTGGCAGACGCTGATCTGCCAGTTGACCGGTATGGATGTCGCCAACGCCGGCATGTGGGACGCCTCGACCGCCGTGGCCGAAGCGGCCATCATGGCGACCAATATCACCAAGCGCCGGGTGGTGCTGATCAGCCGCGGCGTGCATCCGCAGTACCGCGAGGTGGTCCACACCTACGTGCCCTCGCACGGCGTGGAAGTGCGCGACATCCACATCACCCACGACCTGGACAACCTGGGCAGCGATGTAGCTTGCGTGATTGTGCAGCAGCCGAACTTCTTCGGCACCATGCGCGACCTCAACGAGACCGCAGCGAAGATCCACGCGGCGGGGGCGCTGTTCCTCATGGTCTTCGACCCGATCTCGCTGGGCCTGTTGAAGGCGCCGGGCGAGTTGGATGTCGATATCGCCATCGGCGAGGGCCAGGCACTGGGCGCGCCGCAGCAATTCGGCGGCCCCTACTCCGGCATCCTGGCCGCCAAGGACAAGTACACCCGCTCGCTGCCCGGTCGCCTCGCCGGCATGACGAAGGATACCCGCGACGGCAAGCGCGGCTTCGTGCTGACCTTGCAGACCCGCGAACAGCATATCCGCCGCGAGAAAGCCACCTCCAACATCTGCACCAATTCGGCGCTGATCGCGCTCGCCAACACCGCCTACCTGGCGCTGATGGGCAAACAGGGGCTGCGCCGGGTCGCGGAGATCTGCTACAACCGCGCGCACTACCTGGCGGACCAGATCAGCCAGGTGCCGGGCTTCTCGATCCAGAACGACGGCCCCTTCTTCAAGGAGTTCGTCGTGCAGACGCCGCTGCCCCCGGCGGAACTGAACCGCCGCCTGTTGGAGCACAAGATTATCGGCGGCCTGGACATCAGCGACCAGATCCCGAACGGCTGGCTGCTGTGCGTCACCGAAATGAACAGTCGCGAACAACTCGATCGCCTCGTCGCCGCTCTGCGCACGATTACCGGCGGGGAAGGAGCGGAAGGCTAACATGGACCTGCTGAACAACATTGCGAAAACCGTAAAGGATGCGGTCACGCCCGACGACGGCGCGCCCAACGGGCAGGGTACTCCCAAAGGGAATCTGAACCCGCGCGCCGGCGCCGTCGAGCCGCTGCTGTTCGAGCTGAGCAGCCCTGGTCGCTTTGGTGCCTCGCTGCCCGACGACGACGTGCCCGCCGCCCCGCTGCCCGACGCGGCCCTGCTGCGCGAGCACCTCGACCTGCCGGAGCTGTCCGAAGTCGATGTGATGCGCCACTTCGTGCGCCTCTCGCAGATGAACTACAGCATCGACAGCGGTTTCTACCCGCTTGGCTCTTGCACGATGAAGTACAACCCCAAGGTGCATGAGGATGTCGCCATCCTGCCCGGCTTCGCGGCGATCAACCCGATGCAGCCGCCGGAGACGGTACAGGGCGCGCTCGAAGTCATGTACGGCCTGCAGGAATACCTGATGGCCATCACCGGCATGGACTCAATCACCTTGCAGCCCGCGGCAGGCGCGCATGGCGAGTTCACCGGCATCCTGATTATCCGCGCCTACCACCACAGCCGTGGCGACGTGCAGCGCGACACCGTGCTGGTGCCCGACAGCGCCCACGGCACCAACCCGGCCACCACCACCTCGGCGGGTCTCAAGATGGTCCAGTTGAAATCGGACGCGCAGGGCAACGTGGACCTGGAGCAGTTGAGCGCCAACCTCAACGAGCGCACGGCAGGCATGATGCTGACCGTGCCCAGCACGCTGGGCCTGTTCGAGCCGAACATCCTGGAGATCAGCGAGCGCGTGCACCGCGCGGGCGGCCAGATGTACGGCGACGGCGCCAACCTCAACGCGCTGGTCGGCCGCATCCGCCCCGGCGACCTGGGCATCGACGTGATGCACATCAACCTGCACAAGACCTTCACCACGCCGCACGGCGGCGGCGGGCCGGGCGCGGGGCCGGTCGCTATGAAGGCCCACCTGGCCCCATTCCGCCCCGGCCCCTGCGTCGAGCGCTACGAGGAGAACGGCCAGGTGCTCTACCGACCTTTCATGCCGGAGCAGAGCATCGGTCGCGTCAAGGCCTTCATGGGCAACTTCGGCATGTTCGACCGCGCCTACACCTATATCCGCCAGTTGGGCCTGCCCGGTCTCAAGCGGGTCAGCGAAAACGCGATCCTGAACGCCAACTATATCCGCGGCCAACTGGCCGGCACCTACTGGCTGCCGTATAACCGCATCAACATGCATGAGGTCATCCTCAGCAGCAAGAACCTGAAGCGCGAGTACGGCATCAAGACGCTCGACGTGGCCAAGCGCCTGATCGACTACGGGTTCCACCCGCCGACGGTCTACTTCCCGCTTATCGTGGAAGAGGCCCTGATGATCGAGCCGACCGAGACCGAGAGCAAGGAGACGCTGGACGCCTTCTGCGCCGCCATGAAGGCCATCGCCGAGGAAGCCCGCACCAGCCCGGATATCCTCAACCACGCGCCGCACACCACCAAGTTCGGGCGCCTGGACGAGGTAACTGCCGCCCGCGAGCCGAACCTGCGCTGGCGCCCGGCCCAGCAAAGCTAGCGGGAATCCCGCCAGCCCACCCGGCGGTACAATCGCCACGGGGATGGGGTGCCATCCCCGTGGCCGCCGTCTGCAACGTCGGTTGGCATCCTTTACGCCATACGGAGGTCAAGGACATGCGGAATAATCTGATTACTTCCGATCCTAACGTGATGCTAGGTAAGCCTGTCGTTGCCGGGACCCGCATCACGGTTGAACTTATCTTGGAGAAGATGGCCGCTGGCGAGACTATCGAGGAACTGCTTGAGGATCATCCACGGCTAACCCGCGAGGGAATCCAGGCTGCGCTGGCCTATGCTGTCTCGGTATTACGGGCCGATGAGGTTTATCCTAACGCTCAAGGCACCACGTGAAGTTTCTGGCTGATGAGAGCGTTGATGGACCCATTGTGGCTCGTCTTCGACAAGATGGGCATGATGTGTTGTATGTCGCGGAACTGGCCCCCGGCATTTCTGATCCTGAAGTGTTGGAGTTAGCCAATCGGGAAGCCGCGCCCTTATTGACCGCGGACAAGGATTTCGGGCATTTGATTTTTCGTCAGCAGCGGCTTGCAGTGGGTATAGTGTTGATTAGGTTGTCTGATTTGCCGTCAGAGCACCGTTCGCCCATTGTAGCAGCGGCGATTCAAGAGCACGCCCGCGAAATACAAGGAGCCTTTACCGTTATTGGTCCTCTAGTCACCCGCATCCGCGGCTTGACGTTGTAGGCACTGAGTCTTGACATTCGTACGTTAGTGAGATTCTGGGAAGTAAGGTTTCGTAGGAAATGCTCTGGAGACTGATCATCAGCCCGGCGGCGCCGGGGCACGCGAATATGGCGCTGGACGAGGCGCTACTGGAGTCGGTGCTGGCGGGAGGCCCGCCCACGATCCGGTTTTACGGCTGGGAACCCGGCTGCCTGTCGGTCGGCACCAACCAGCCACTGGCCGCGCAGATCGACACCGACTGGGTGGCCGCGCAGGGCTACACCCTCGTGCGCCGGCCCACGGGCGGGCGGGCCGTGTTGCACGACGGCCCGCGCGAACTCACCTATAGCCTCGTCGCGCCGGTCGAAGACCCGCGGATCAAGGGCGGCGTGGTCGAGAGCTACCGCAAGATCAGCAGCGGCCTCGTGCAGGGGCTGGCCCGGCTGGGCATCCCGGCGCGTATGGCCGAGCCGCCCGAAGTGGCCGCCACGCGCGGCACCTCGCCGCTGGCCGCGGCGCGCGCCGAACTGGCCGCCCGGCGCAACGGCCGGCCCAACCCCGGCCACACCGACCCGGCGGGCGCCGTCTGCTTCGACGAGGCCACCGACTACGAGATCGTGGTCGAGGGCCGCAAGGTCATCGGCAGCGCACAGACCCGGCGCGGCGGGGCGTTGCTGCAGCAAGGGTCCGTGCTGCTGGATGCCGACCTGGAACGCTGGTCGCGGGCTTTCCGCCACCCCAGCGAGGAGGCCCGCGTGCGGGCGCAAACCCACCTCACCCTGCGCATGGCCGGCCTCAACGACTTCGCGCCCGCTCCGCTGGCGCCCGAAGCCGTGACGGCGGCCCTGGCAACGGGGTTGAT
>CBJNAR010000148.1:0-7186 GCA_966434075.1 uncultured bacterium | reverse complement strand
AGTCTGGGCGGCTATTATCTGAGCCGGTCGCGCTCGAAGTTCGCGCAGGTGCTCTTCGTGCTCGTCGGCATCGCGCTCTACCTGCCCTACCAGGTCGTCATCATTCCGCTGTCGATCCTGATCGCCCAGACCGGGCTGAGCCGGTCCCACCTGGGGCTGATCTTCAGCTACCTGATCCTGAATGTGCCCCTGGCGGCGGTGCTGATGGGCACCTTCTTCCTGGGGATCCCCAGAGAGCTGGAAGAAGCCGCCGAAGTCGACGGCGCCTCGCGCATCCAGACCTTCTTCCGCATTGTCGCCCCGATCTCGTTGCCGGCGTACACGTCCGTGGCGATCATCATCTTCACCCAGGTCTGGAACGAATTCTTCCTAGCGCTGAGCCTGTCCTCGCGCCAGACGCAGACGGTGCAGGTGGTCATGGCCGAAGCGAAGGGCACCACCCTGGTGCTGTACAACTTGCAGATGGCGGCGGCGCTGATCGCCACATCGGTCCCCCTGATCTTCTTTCTGCTGCTGGGCCGGTATTTCGTCCGTGGGGTGCTGGCCGGGGCGCTGAAAGGCTGACGGGGAAACCGCAAGCAACAGGGCCGGCATACGCCGGGTCGCCGGCCGGGCCAGGCCGCGATACGCGGGATGAAAGCGGGAAAGGGCCGAGCGGGCGAGAAATGGTTCCCGCCCGCTCGGCCCTCTTGTTGTATGCTGGTCGGGGTGCCGCGATTCGAACGCGGGACCTCTTGAACCCCATTCAAGTGCGCTACCGGACTGCGCTACACCCCGTGGGCTGCGCCGCCGGAATCACACCGGCGGCGCGGTTTATTATAGCAGATCGGCCCGGTTTATGCAACCCGGCCGGGCCACTTACTTGACGTCGGCCTTGGCGCCGGCCTCTTCCAGCTTCGTCTTGGCGGCCTGGGCCTGCTCCTTGTTCACGCCTTCGAGGACGTTCTTCGGGGCGGCCTCGACCAGGTCCTTGGCTTCCTTGAGGCCCAGGTTGGTCAGCTCGCGCACAGCCTTGATGACGCCGATCTTGTTCGCGCCGAAGTCGGTCAGCATGACGTTGAACTCGGTCTGCTCCTCGACCTCGGCGGCGGGGGCAGCGCCATCGCCACCGGCAGCCGGGCCACCGGCGACCGGCATCGCGCCGGCAGCGAACACCGGCGCCGCGGATACGCCCCAGCGCTCCTGCATCTCCTTGACCAGCGCCACCAATTCGAGCACGGGAAGCTGCTCGATGCTCTCCAGAATCTCCTGACGATTAGCCATTGTATGTTTGCTCCTTATGCTTGTTCTAGAAACGACCCACCTGTTCGGCGGTACAACACGCGACTGCCCAGGCAGCCGGCTCGATACAATAAAAAGAAACAGCGGCCGGGTGGCACGCTAGGCGGTCGCGGCTTCGGCGGGCGCCTCGGCGGACGCCCCCTCCCCACCCTGCTTGTCGGCGTAGGCTTGCAGCACGTAGACCACCTGGCTGAGCAACTGGTTCAGGCTGCCGACCAGGTTGTTGAGCGGGCCCTGCACGCTGCCGGCGATCTGCCCGTAAAGCTGCGGGCGCGTCGGCACGTTCGCCAGGTCGGCCACCTTGTCGCCAGGCACCAGGCTCGGGCCAAAGAGCGCGCCGCGAATGGTCAGGATACGCGACGTGCGCGCGAAGTCGTTGAGCGCCTTGATCGTGCCGGCGATGTCGTCCTTCACAAAGGCGACGGCGCTCGGCCCGGCCAGCAACTCGGTAAACTGCGGCACGTTGGCGTCGTTGGCGGCGCGGGTGAGCAGCGTGTTCTTGGTCACGTGCAGTTCGGCCTTGCCCCGCAGGTTGCGGCGCAACTGGCTCAGTGCGGCCACGCTCAGACCTCGATAATCGGTGACCACGGCAAGCTGGCTATCACGCAAGAGCGTGGTCAACTCGCTGATTGTCTCGGCTTTTGCGGCTGTTGGCATGGTTCGTATTCACCTCCCCTCATCATATGCGTGGGGCGCAACCGGTGCGCCCGGTCTCAGCCCCACGGTTCACAGCGCACAGGCAACAAAAAACCCTGGCCGAACGAGGCACAGGGTTCCAGCACGGACGCCTGATCCAGGGAGAGATGGCGTCGGGTTCCTATCTGCTGGCAGTCGATAGGGCGAACACCATCGTGGCCTGAGGGGTCACGTGGAAAAAGTGCCTCGGCGGGCTGGTGGTTTAAGCGCTTGCGCGCGCCGGCTGTCTGGGGCTATAAGATTCTCTAAGTGCGGGCCACACGCGGTGGCCGAAAGTATTGTACCAGAACGCCCCCGCGCTGTCAAGGATGATGTGGCCCGGCAAGATTCTTGCTCAGCGGATGGCGACAGGCCCGTGCGGCCCGCCGAGCCATGTCACACGCTAATCGCTACAGAATCGGGAGATCCTCGCATCATGTCCATGTCCAACAACCCGCCGCAGGATGTCGGCCACGCGCCGCCCGCATCCGCCGAGAATGTGCCCCCCGGCACCGCCGATCCGCTGCCGCCCCACCTGGGCACGCGTGAGCAGCCGGTCGATTGCGCCATCATCGGTGGCGGCCCGGCGGGGCTGTCCGCCGCCGTCTACCTGGGCCGGTTGCGGCGCTCCACGGTGGTCATCGACGACCGGGGCGGGCGCTCGCTCTGGTCGCAGGTCAACCGCAACTACCTGGGCTTCCCGGACGGGGTAGAGGCCGCCGAGTTGCGCCGCCTGGGCCGCGAGCAAGCCGCGCGCTACGGCACCGTGTTCTATAACGGGCGCGTCGATGGGCTGGCGCAAGAAGATAACCTGTTCCGCGTCAGCATCCGGCGCAGCCCGCCGCCCCGCGCCGGGGACCCGGAGAACATCGCCGAGGACGCCGAGCAGGGCGCCGCCCTGGGCGAGCGCCAGGTCGAGCACCACCGCGACCTCTACGCGCTGACGGTGATCTTCGCCACGGGCGTGGTCGACGAGTTTCCCGACTTCCTGGGTCGCGACGAGTGCGTGGGCCGCACGCTCTTCTGGTGCATCATCTGCGACGGCTACGAGGCCATCGACAAGCGCGTCCTCGTCCTCGGCCACGACGAGGAGGCCGTATCGACGGCCCTGCAGTTGCGCCAGTTCAGCAACACGATCACGCTGGTGGCCGGGCAAGCCGGGTTTGACGTGCCCGCCTGGCGGCTCAAGGATCTGACGGCGGCGGGCATTGAGTTCTTCCCCTACGCCGTGCGCGACTACCCGAACAAGGCGGGCTGCATCAGCGCAGTGCAACTGGACGACGCGGCCGGCACGGTCCTGCCGCTCGATCTGGTCTTCGCCGTCTGCCCCAAGCACCCCAATTCGGCGCTGGCCCGCGACTTCGGCGTGGCGCTGGACGAGAACGGCTATATTTGTGCCGACAGCGAACAGAAAACGAACCGGTCCGGCGTGTTTGGCGCCGGAGATGTGACACGCCTGCATAACCACCAGATCAGCAGCGCGGTCCACGAAGGGGGCATGGCCGCCGCCGCCGCCAATTACTACGTGTATGGCGCGCTGCAGAAGACGAAGGATGCCCTAATGAGCGGCGATGGGCAGGGTAAAGGTGAAGGTCGCCCCCTCACCGAGAGTGCTGCTCGCCCAGATCCGTCCGCCGTGTAGCTCGACAAGCTGCCGGGTGATCGCCAGGCCGAGGCCGGTGCCGCCCCGGCTGCGCGGGCCCGCGCCATCCACCTGATAGAAGCGGTCGAAAATGCGCGGCATCGCATGCGAGGGAATCCCGATCCCCGTGTCGGCCACGCGGACGACCAGCAGCCCCGACTCCACCGCCGCCGAGACGCGCACGCGCCCGCCCGTCGGGGTAAACTTCACCGCGTTGCCCAGCAGGTTGGTCAGGATCTGGATGATCCGCTGGCGGTCGCCGCGGATCGGGGGCAGATTTTCGGGCAGCGCCGCTTCCAGGTGCAGGTTCAACTCGGCGGCCTGCGGGTGCAAGGTCTGCATGACCTGCTCGACCAGGTCGTTGGGGTGCAGCACTTCCCAGGTGAATGTCATGCGCCCGGCGTCGATGCGCGACACGTCAAGCAAGTCGTTGATCAGATGCGTCAGGCGGTCGGCTTCGGCGTCGGCCACGGCCAGGCACTCGCGCTGCTGCGCCGTCAGCGGCCCCAGGTCCTCGACCAGCACCAGCTTGACGAAGCCCTTGATCGAGGTCAGCGGCGTGCGCAACTCATGCGAGACCATGCTGATGAAGTCGGTCTTGAGTTCGCTCAAGCGGCGCAGTTCGGTGATGTCGTGGAACACGGCCAGCCCGCCGGTGATGATATAGCCCGCGCCGATGACCGGCAAGAAGCTGAACTCCAGCGTCATCCGCTCGGCGCGGCGCACGTTCAACTCGCCGCGATAAACGGTACCCTCGCCCAACACCGACCGCAGCAGATCCGCCGGCTGGTCGCCGGTCCCGTACTCCAGCGGATAGGGCGAGAGGGCGAGGGCTTGCAGCAAGTTCATGCCGATGCTGGCCGTAAACGGCACGTTGAACATGCGATCCGCGACCGGGTTGGCGAGGATAATATCGCCCGCGGCATCGGTCACGATCAGGCCGTCGCTCATGCTCTGGATCGTCGTGGTCAGGGTGGCCTTTTCGGCGCGCAGGCGCTCGAACAGCAGGGCATTCTGCATCGCGTTGGCGGCCTGCGACGCAAAGACCAGCAGCAGTTCGGCCTCGACCGGCGACCAGTGGCGCGGCGCCTCGCCGTAGACGCAGAGCACTCCCAGCACGCGGCCCTGGCTGATCAGCGGGACGGCCAGGATCGAGCGGAATTCCGGCGCCGTGCCGTCGCGCTCCGCCGGGACCGTCAGCGGCTCGGCGCGCACATCGTAGACTTCGACGGGCCGAGCCGAGACCATCACCTGGCCCACGCAGCCCTCGCCGTGGGCCACCCGCGTCTCGCGCACAAACGCCTCGCTTAGCCCGACGGCGGTGCGGATAGTCAGCACTTCCTGTTTCTCGTCGGGCACAAAGACCGCGCCCATATGGGTGCCGAGCAGGCTGCTGGCATTGCCCAAGACCGTCCGCAGCACCTGATCGTAGTCCAATTGCGAAATAATTGCCCGCGAGGTGTCTTGCAGCACGGTCAACTGGCGCAGGCGTTGCTGGGCGCGCTCGTAGAGGCGGGCGTTGGCGATGGCCGAGGCCGCCTGCTGGCCCAGCAGCATCAACAACGAGATATCTTCGTCGCTGAAGGCGCGGTCGGCGGCATACTCCCCCACCTCCAGCACGCCGAACAGTTCGTCCTGCCAGAGGAGCGGGATGGCGACCAGCGCGTGGACGGCGGGTTCGGTCGAGGATACGCCATATTCCCATTGCTGATAATCGCGCAGGACCAGGGCGCGGCGGTCCTGCGCGGCGCGCCCGGCCAGGCCCTCGCCCAGCCGGACAGCGGGCCGCCCGGTATCGAGCAGCGCGGGGAGCGTTGTGCTGGCCTCCAGGCGCAGCGCCCGCACCTGCGGGTCCCAGAGGGCCAGGGCGCCAAACGAGGCCTCGACCAGGTCGACGGCGCAGCGGACGGTCGCGCCGAGCACGGTCGGCAGGTCCAGCGTGGCGCCGATGGCGGCGCCGGTCGATTGCAGCATACCCATGCGCTGCGCCCAGCGCACGGTTTCCAGGTAGAGGCGGGCGTTGCGCAAAGTCACGCGGACCTGGTCCAGGAACAGGCGCATCGCCGTGCTACGCGCCCCGGACGGCACGGGCACATCGGGCGCCAGCAGATGAAGCAGTAACGGCCCCTCCGGCTCCAGGCGCAAGGTCAGGAGCACGCGCAACCCCTGCTCGGCCGCCACGGCCAGCGGGGCCGGCGGCAGCATCGTCTGCAGATCGCGCCAGGCGGCCATGGCGTCGTAGTTGGGCGTGATGGCCGGCAACGAGAGCGTGGCGTAGGCGTCGCCCAATTGCGATTCGGCGGCCATGCCGATGATCTCGGCCAGTTCGGCGTCGAGGTGGCGCCGGGCCGGTACGCGCCAGGCCGCGCCGCCCCGTTCGCGCAGGCAGATGAGCGCGGCGGGCGCCCCACTCAGCGCCAGGATGCCATCCAGCGCCAGCTCGTAAATGCGCGGCACGTCGAGGGTCAGGGCCAGTTCGCGGCCATAGGTCGCCAGCAGGTCCATATACTCAACCGGTGAGAGGCCGGCGCGATCCGCCAGTTGCGGGTCCCGTGGAGCGTCCATCATGGTCTACTGCTCACCCGGGTGATCGTCGCCGTCATGGGCGCTGCGACGATCCACGAAATACCCGCTGCCGCCCAGGCGCTTGGCCGCCTTTTTCACCTGGGCCGCCAGTTGGCCGACTTCGAGATGCGAGGTAAACGCGCGCCGCTCGTTGGTGATGACGCCAATCGAGAGGCTGGGCGGGCCGAAGCGCCGGGTGCGCCCCGCGCGGTCCTGGCCCACGAAGCCGTTGGGCGCGCCCGCCGCGGCACACAGGGCCGCCGCCTCGCGGTCGAACTGCTTGACCGCCTGCTCGCAGATCGCCACGATGTCTTCCGGCGGGGCAATCGCCACAAAGTCGTCGCCGCCGACATGGCCCAGGAACGCCGTCTCGCCGCTATGCTCGAGTACCGCGCTATGGATGACGCGCGCCAGCATTTTGAGCAACTGATCGCCCCAGCTAAAGCCGAAGAAATCATTATAGGCTTTGAAGTCGTTGAGGTCGAAATAGAACAGCGCGAACCGCTCGTCGGGCGCCGCGATGCGGTCGCGGATGGCCCGCTCGATGAGCGTGTTGCCCGGCAACTGGGTCAGCGGGTTCACCTGGCCGCGCTCGGTGGCCTTGCGTAGCTGCACGTTGACCCGCGCCAGCAGTTCCTGCGGCTCAAACGGCTTGGTCATGTAATCGTCCGCGCCCGCGTCGAGACTGGCGACCTTGTTATCGACGGCGTCCACGGCGGTGAGGAAAATAATGGGAATATGGGCGGTGTTAGGATTGGCGCGCAAGCCCCGGCAGACATCCAACCCGCTCATGTCGGGCAGCATCCAGTCGAGCAAGATGAGGTCCGGGCGCTCATGGGACACGGCGGCCAGGGCCTGGCTGCCGTCTTCAGCCACACTGACGGCATGGCTGCGGGTTTCCAGCGTGGTCCGCACGACGCGCCGCACCGCCGGCTCATCATCGACAACAAGAATGGTCGCCATACTTTCGCCTTCCAGAACGCTAGTTACTCCCGGCATCCGCGCCAATGCCGCGGGGATCGT
>CBJNAR010000147.1:0-7205 GCA_966434075.1 uncultured bacterium | reverse complement strand
CTGGTGCTGCCCAAGGTCATGTCGGTGAAGGATCTGGCCGAGGCCATGGGTCTCGGCGGCGCGGTGGTCGTGGCCGAACTGATGAAGAACGGCATCATGGCGACCATCAACCAGCAGATCGACTACGAGACCGCCGCTGTCGTGGCGACCGATCTTGGCTATACGACCGAAGAGGCCAAGCCCGAACTCGACGCCGCGCAGGAGCAACTGGCCGCGGAACTCCCGCCCGACCAGGACCCGCAGGCGGTGATCCGGCCCCCCGTCGTCACCATCATGGGCCACGTGGACCACGGCAAGACCAAGCTGCTGGACGCGATCCGCTCGACCAACGTGGTGGCGCAGGAAGCAGGCGGCATCACCCAGCATATCGGCGCCTACCAGGTGGAGATCCAGGGCAAGAAGATCACCTTCCTCGATACGCCGGGCCACGAAGCCTTTACGGCCATGCGCGCCCGCGGCGCCCAGGTGACGGACCTCGCTATCCTGGTGGTGGCCGCCGACGACGGCGTGATGCCGCAGACAGTCGAGGCGTTGAACCACGCCAAGGCCGCCAATGTGCCGATCATCGTCGCCATCAACAAGATCGATAAGGAAGACTCCAACCCGGATCGGGTCAAGCAGCAGCTCTCGGAGCATGGGCTGGTTCCGGTCGAGTGGGGTGGCGACACCGAGTACGTGCCGGTGTCGGCCCGTCAGCACCTGAACATCGACAAGCTGCTCGAAGTCATCCTGGTCGTGGCCGAACTGCTCAATATGAAGGCCAATCCGCACCGCCAGGCCATCGGCGCCGTCGTCGAGGCCGAGCGCGACCGGACCAAGGGGCCCATCGCCACGGTGCTGGTGCAGAACGGCACGCTCAACCTGCGCGATTACCTGGTCGCCGGCTCCGTCTGGGGCCGCGTCCGGGCCATGCAGGACGATAAGGGCCGCCGCCTGCGCAAGGCCGAGCCGGCCACCCCGGTCGAGATCCAGGGCCTGGCCGATGTGCCGATGGCCGGCGATGTCTTCCAGGTGGTGCCCGACGAAAAGACGGCCCGCGAAGTCTCCGAGAAGCGGTCGCGCCAGCAGCGCCTCGATACGCTGATGCAGACCAGCCGCCCGCTAACGCTGGAAGATATGTTCAGCCATATCAACTCCGGCAAGGTCAAGGAACTACGGCTGATCCTGAAGGCCGACGTGCGCGGCTCGCTGGAAGCCATTCGCCAGGCGCTCAACACGTTGAGCACGGCGGATGTGCAGGTGAAGATCCTGCACGAGGGCACGGGCGGCATCGGCGAGTCCGATGTCTCGCTGGCCGTGGCCTCCGGCGCGATCATCATCGGCTTCAACGTGCGGCCCGACGTGCCGGGCAAACGTGCCGCCGACGCCGCCGGGGTCGACGTGCGCTTCTACAACATCATCTATAATCTGATCGACGACATCAAATCGGCCATGGCCGGGATGCTCGATCCGACGTACAAGGACCAGACCGAGGGCTTCGCTAGCGTGCGCGAGGTGTTCCGCCTGCCGCACAACGAGCAAGCTGCCGGCCTGATCGTGACCGACGGCAAGATCACCCGCAACGGCACGGTGCGCGTGCTGCGCAACGGCACGGTGGTGCATGAGGGCAGCGTCAAGGCGCTCAAGCGGTTCAAGGATGACGTGCGCGAAGTGGCGGCGGGCTACGAGTGCGGACTCAGCCTGGATGCGTTTAACGACTTCCAGGTGGGCGACAACCTCGAGTTCTACCACAAGGAGCGCGTCAGCTAGACCGGCGCCGGGCTGGAGTCCCGCCGGGGGCGCTGCCCCCGGCCCCGGATTCCGGGCCGGTCTGTTCTGGAGGTCCCCTATGCCTACTCGCCGCCAGCAACAGGTCTCCGACCTGATCCAGCGCGAGATCAGCGTGCTGATCCAGCGCGAACTCAAGGACCCGCGCCTGGGGTTCGTCACCATCACCAGCGTGGAAGTCAGCCCCGACCTGCGCCACGCCCGCGTCTTCTACAGCGTCATGGGCACGCCGGAGGAGCAGAAGGCCACACAGCAGACGTTGCAGCATGCCAGCGGCTTCCTGCGCCGGGAACTGGCCGAGCGCATCGATCTGCGCTACGCGCCGGAGATCAGCTTCCGCAACGATCCCTCGGTGGCCAATAGTGATCGTATCGCGCGCCTGCTCACGGAGATTGAGCAGGAGAAAGACTCAGCGAACTGATGTCCGCCGACCTGCCCGCTACCGCGGCTGCCGCGCCTAAAACCACAATCCGTAATTCCGCCGAGCGGCCGCTGGGAGTCGAAGACTACCACGCGGCCGCCGCGTTTATCCGCCGTTATCACCGCATCTGGATGGTGCTGCATGTCAGCCCCGACGGCGACTCGCTGGGCAGCAACATGGGCCTGGCCCATATGCTGCGCCAGGCCGGCCACGACGTGACCGTGCTGTCCTCCGACGCGCTGCCCGAGTATTTCGCGCCCTTCTTGCTCGACAAGGCGGCACCCCAGGTGGTAATCGGCGCCACTGCGCCCGGCCCGCCGCCCGACGCCTGGGTCATCCTCGACACCAGCGACCCGATCCGGCTCGGCAACGTCTACACAGCGAACCAGAAGCTGCTGGCCGAGCGGCCCGTGCTCAACCTGGATCACCACCCGACCAATCTCGAATACGGCCAGTTGAACCTGATCGATTCGTCCGCGGCGGCGGTCGGCGAGCAGATCCCCCAGTTGCTGCGCGCGCTCGACCTGACCCCCGACGCCACTGCCGCAAACTGGCTGCTGCTGGGCATCGTCACCGACACGCTCGGCTTCCGCACATCGAACACGACGGCGCGCACCATGAGCACCGCCGCCCAGTTGATGGAGCGCGGGGCGCAGCTCTACGCGATCAACGAGGCGATCTTCAACACGCGCCCGCTCTCCCAGGTGCTGCTCTGGAGCCGCGCCCTCGCCACGATCAAGACCGACGGGCGCACGCTCTGGACCACGATCAGCCGCGAGATGCTGCGCGAAACGGGCGCGCGCGAGGAAGAAACCGAAGGGCTGGCCTCGTTCCTGGCGGGCGTGCGCTCGATGAAGGTCTTCGCCTTGCTCAAAGAGCGGGGCGACGGCACCCGCGTCAGCCTGCGCTCGAATCCGGGTACCGACGTGTCGGCCATCGCCATGCGCTTCGGGGGCGGCGGGCACAAGCAGGCCGCGGGCTGCACCATCCCCAGCATCGGCGAGGCCGCCGAGCAACAATTGCTGGCCGCCGTGGCCGAGGTGCTGGGCCCGCTGGAGAGTGCTGAGTAGAGCCGTCAGCCGTCAGCCGTCAGCTAGGTGCCTGTGGCATCGCTGCGCGATCAGCCGTCAGCCATCGGCTATCAGTTTTTACTGACCACTGACCACTGACGGCTGACGGCTATGTACGATCCGGCAATATGTTATGATGGGGCATTACGTTGCAAGCCTGGGCGCAATCGACCGTTACCGACGTTTACCACAGGCTGGACCATTGACCGGAGCACAGGGGACCCCGCCCGCGACGGGCGTGCTGGTGATCGACAAACCGCTGGGCCGCACCTCGTTTGACGTGGTGGCGCGCGTGCGCCGGGTCTGCGCCCAGAAGCGCGTGGGGCACGCCGGGACACTCGATCCGCTGGCGACGGGCGTGCTGCCCATCTGCCTGGGCACGGCGACCCGGCTGGTGGAATACCTGGCCGATGCGGGCAAGGAGTACCGGGCGCGACTCCACCTGGGCGCCGTCAGCGCCACGTATGACGGCGAGGGGCCGGTCACGCCGCAAGTGACCGACCCGGCCTTGCTGCCGGCGACAGCGACGATCCTGGCCGCGCTGGCCGCGTTTCGCGGGCCGCAGCAGCAGGTGCCGCCCATGCACTCCGCCGTGCAGCAGGGCGGCAAGCGGCTCTACGAACTGGCCCGCAGCGGCGTCGAGGTCGAACGCCGGCCCCGCGCCGTGACGATCTACCGGCTGGAACTGGTGGCCTATACGCCGCCGGAACTGGTGCTGGATGTCGCGTGCAGCAAAGGCACCTACATCCGCAGCCTGGCCCATGATCTCGGGGCAGCCCTGGGCTGCGGCGCCTACCTGGCCGGGTTGGTGCGCACCCGGCACGGCCCGTTCGGGCTGGCCGATGCCGTCACGCTGGACCAGTTAGAGCACGCCGTGGCCGCGGGCCGCCTGCACGAGGTGCTGCGCCCGCCCGATGTGCTGGTGGCCGATTGGCCGCGCGTCGCGGTCGCGGCGGATGCCGCCCGCCGGCTGGCGCAAGGCCAGGCGCTCGACTACCCGCCGCCCGCCGGCAACGCGCCCCGGCGGTTACGCGTATATGATCCCGACGGCGCGTTCCTGGCGCTGGTGCTCTGGGAAGACGACAAGGCCCGCTGGCACCCCGCCAAGGTCTTCAGCGGCGTTTAGAGGCTTTGAGGGTAAGGACGCGAATGCAAGTAATCACCGATCTCGAACACTTCCACTCCGCGCCGGCGGTGCTGACCATCGGCAACTTCGACGGCGTGCATCGCGGCCACCAGCAACTGCTGGGCCTGGTGCGCGACCGCGCGCGCGACCTGGGCGTCCGCTCGACGGTGCTCACCTTCGACCCGCACACCCGCGCCGTGGTGCGGCCCGATCAGCCGTTGCAGTTGCTGACGCAGTTGCCGGAAAAGCTGGCCCAGATGGAAGCGCTGGGCCTCGATCAGGCGGTGGTCATCCACTTCACCCGCGAGGTCGCGGGCAAGGATGCACGCACGTTCCTGACCGAACTGATGCGTTCGTTGCCCATCGTGGAACTCTGGGTAGGCGAGGGCTTTGCCCTGGGCCACCACCGCACGGGCAACATCGAAGTGCTGGAAGCGCTGGGCGAGGAGTTAGGCTTCGGCCTGCGGGTCTTCCCCCCGGTGCGCGAGGGCGAGACGGTCATCAGCAGCACCGCGATCCGCGAGGCGCTGGCAGCTGGGGATGTGGAGCAGGCCACCGACATGTTGGGCCGCTTCTATGCGGTGCCGGGCATCGTCGTGCCGGGGGCGCGACGAGGGCGGGAACTGGGCTTCCCGACGGCAAACACCACGCCACCCGCCAATCAGGCCATCCCGGCGGACGGCATCTACGCCACGATGACGCGCCGCCCGCGCACCGGGGAGCGCCTGCCCAGCATCACCAGCATCGGCGTGCGCCCGACCTTCGGCCCCAGCGCACGGCTGATCGAAGTCTATATCCTCGATTTTGCGGACGATCTGTATGGGGAGCAACTCTGCATCGAGTTTGTCGACTACCTGCGGCCCCAGGTGGCCTACACGGGGCCGGAGCCGCTGATCAGGCAAATGCACGAGGACCTGGCGCGCACGCGCGAGATCCTGGCCGCCCTGCCCGGCGCCTAGCTGTACTCGGACGCGGCGTGCAACTGGGCGCCCTCGTGCTCGATGAGCAGCGCGGCGCGCCGGCTTTCGAGTTCCCGCAAGCGGTCGGCCAGTTCGCCGCGTAACACTTCCATCTGGCCGATCTTGCGCGCCAGCATGTCGAGTTGGGAGTTCGTGGTGGCGATCAGGTGGTCCAGCCGGGCCAGGCGGCGCGCGCTGGCCGCGTGGTCGCTGCCCGCCTGCAGGTCGGCCTGCGCCTCTTCCGCCGTGACGATTTCCTTGATTTCGGCCAGCGAGAAGCCCAGCAACTGCTTGAGCCGCACGATATGTTGCACCCGCGCCACATCGGCGGGGGAATAGAGGCGGAAGCCGCCCGCCATGCGCGTGGGCGGATCGAGCAGTTGCAGTTCTTCATAGTAGCGCAGCGTCCGCTGGGTCAGCCCGGTTAGCTCGGCGACCTCCCCGATCTGCAAATAATCATGCTCGGCCGCGGGCGCCCCCGCGACCGTCTGCGGCGCGGCCACCGTGCCGCCGCGCTCCCTGTTTCCCATACCCACCTTGCCAGTCCCCCGATCCTACCCTGTGATAACTGTGACCATCAACTCTATCATTAACGTAAACGTTAACGTCGGCACAGCGGATCTGGTACTCCCCGCCTGGCCCAGTAGGGGCCGGTAACCGGCTCTATTGTAGCACAGGGGAAAATCCGCGGGGTATGAGGACGGCTGCCGGATGGGCATCCGGCAGCCGGGGTGTGTGTCAGGCGATCTCGCCGGGAGACGGCGAGCGGTCGGCGTTGCGGCGCGTGCGCAGCACCAGCCAGAGCAGGAAGACCAGCGGGAAGGCCCACCAGAAGAAGACCACCACGCTGATGACTACGCTGCCGGCACCGGCCAGCGTGTCCAGCGAGGCTTCCCAGGCGTGCTGCGCGATGGCGGCGGGATCCCAGCCGGTCGCGGGCTGCGGCGCAGGGTCGGCCGGCACGAGGTCCGGGGAGAGCGTGACGGTGATGCTCGACATCTCGGCGCGCTTGCTCAGGTAGTTGCTGCGGCCCTGGATCTGCTCGATCTGGCCCTGCACCTGGCGCAACTCGCGGTCGACCGCCAGCACGTCTTCCAGCGTACCGGCTTTCTGCTGGAGCGCCAGCATGCGCGCCTCGGTCGCCTGCAAGTTGCGCAGTTGCGACTGCAGGTCTGTGTATTCGTCAGTCACGTCGCTGCTGGTGACGTTCTCCTGCAGCGTCTTCACGCCCAGTCGGCGCAGTTCGGGCATCACGGCGTCGAACTCCTTGGCGGGCACCTGCACGGTGATCGTCGCCACGGTGTAATTGCCGTCCTGGTGGCTCTCCGACTGCGTGATATAGCCGTTGTGCTGGCTCGCCACGCCGCGGACGGCGTCCATGCTCGCCGCCACATCCTTGACCTTGAGTTGCAGCGTGGCATTGCGGATAATCATGCGGTCCCAGGGTGCCGGAGCGGCCTGCCCGCTCCCCGTGGCGCTTGCACCGCCACTGGCGGGGGCCGGCATGCCCGCCTCGGCAGACGCCTTTTGCATATCCGCCGCCGGCACCAATGTGGGTACGGGTGCGACAAACGGTTGGGTGCCGCGTAGCGGCAGCACAGGGGAACCCGACGATGCCGCGCCCCGCAGCGCGTTCGCGGCCCCGGCCAGGAGCACGCACACCAGTATTGCCGCGGCGAGGACCCGCAGCCGGCGCTTGCGCGGTCCGGTGCCCGGCTGGGTCCCGCCGTTCTCGTTCTGCCCGCCCGACCGCGGGGCGCGCCCCCGCCCGGTCATGCGCCCGATAGAGTCCCAAACATCCAGACGTGCCATTGGTCGCCTCCTATGGGTACGATTGCTCAAGTTTCTGTGCGCGCGCTGCT
>CBJNAR010000146.1:0-7207 GCA_966434075.1 uncultured bacterium | reverse complement strand
GGTGAGGCCGAGCAGCATCCCAGCCTGGAGTGGCGCACCGACCTGCACCGCCGGGTCGATCTGCGCGAAGTGGGCCAGCAGGATGTGGTGCCCGGTCACGGAAGACTGCCACCAGATGTGGTTGCCCCAGCCCCGGCCACAGGCCGCGTCGCCCTGCACGCAGCCGCGATGGACCTCTTCGACGATGCCGCCGATGGGCGCGGTTTGCGGCACGTTGAACTTGGCGTTGAGGTCCAGGCCGTAGTGCGCGCCGCCCTCCGGGTACTGCCCGAATTCGCTGGTCAGGTGGTACACACGCGGCAACAGGTCGGCGCGCGCCGCCGGGCCGGGCGTCACGTAGGGCGCCTGCGGGACCACGGCCGTGCCGTTCCAGGAATCGACCAGCCGCTGGATATTGCCCACGAAGGAGGCCAGATCCTGCGGGTCGTCGGGGCCGGCATAGCGCGCGGCGATGGCCGCCGCCTGGGTCAGGCCCAATTCGCCGACGTACTCGGTGCGCATGGTCCGGTACCAGTCCTCGATGCTCGCTTCCCAGGTGTCATAGGCGCGGTAGCCCTGCTGCTGGGGGTCGCCCGGCCCGGCGCGGAGCATGCCGATGGAGTGGAGCCTGGCGGCCGGCTGGCGCGTGCCGGCGTGGCTTTCGTGGGCGAAGAAGGCCAGCGCATAGGCCGGATCGATGCCGTACTGCACGCCGAGCTGGTAGAACACGGGGCCGAGGCCCTGGGCCGGGGAGTGATAGCGGGCCAGCACGATCTCGATGCCCTCGACGGTGATGCTGGGCGGCGCGACAACGGCATAGTCGGGCGTGTGCGGCGGCAGGCCGCTGGGCGGCAGCGGGGCGAACGGCGCCGTGCCGGGCGGGACGACGACCGGAGGCGGGCCGCCGGGCTGCGGAATCAGCAGCACCTGGCCGGGGTAGATGCGGCTGGGGTCGGCCAGGCCATTGGCGGCGGCCACGGCGTCCACCGTGGCGCCGTAGCGCCCGCAAATGGCGGCCAGCGTGTCGCCCGCCTGGACCATGTAGCGCACGGGCGGCGCGGGCGGCGTGAGCGGTAGCACGGCAAGCGCCGGGAGCGTGGGGGCGGGGGGCGGATCGGCGCCCAGCGGCGCAGGCGTAGAGGCCACCGCGCCCGGCTCCGGCAGGGCCGCGGGCGGGGGCAGGGCATCCGGAGGTTGCTCGCCGCCGCGCGCGCCGGGCGAGTCCTGCGCCGCGTCCGACGGGGGTGGTGTGGCCGCCGGGGTGCCGGTCGGGGTGGCGGGAGCCGGGAGCGCCGGGCGAGCCAGCGTCAGCCCGCCGATCAGCAGCAGGGCCAGCAACCCCGCGACCCCGGCGAGGGGCAGCGCCAGGCGCCGCATCCGGGTCAGGCGGGCCGCCCGCGGGCGGGGGGATTGGGAGGCCTCGGCCATCCAGACGGTTCCTTCCTGTGTGGGACGCAAAGCAACATACCGGGCCGGCGGCGGATCGTCACGCTCCGGCTACTTGAGCCTGCCGACGCCTTGCTTATTATAGCAACTTTTGCGGCGTCTCGCTGTCCAAACCCAGGGTAGATCGAGGACCGGCGGCCGGGTCGCGGATTGGCTGCCGGGTGGCGGCACGGTATATGCGTTCCTACCGCAAGACATGGCGCCGGCGCGCCGCCACGGAGCAGCGACGCCCGTTTGCCCCTACGGTCAGCAGGTGGCTGCCGCCAGGCGTTGACAGGTTGAAACCGATTGACTAGAATATCGCTGTTCGCTGCGACCGAATGCGCAGGACGATCGGGACGGTCGTCTCGGCGCTGCGCGGACCCACCGGACGATAGGGAGGGGCACCTTGGCCGGACATGATATCA
The DNA here is from genome assembly GCA_966434075.1 of uncultured bacterium. Classification (GTDB taxonomy): domain Bacteria; phylum Chloroflexota; class Chloroflexia; order QHBQ01; family JAICKM01; genus JAICKM01. The sequence continues at coordinate 5,375 of CBJNAR010000146.1, read as the reverse complement.
TCGTGGTGGGCGCGTCAGCCGGGGGCGTGGAAGCCCTGCAGACGCTGGTGCGCGGGTTGCCGGCGAATTTGCCGGCGGCCGTGTTCGTCGTGCTGCACATGTCGCCCGACACCCCCAGCGTGCTGCCCCACATCCTGAACCGGGCCGGGCCTTTACCAGTCGGGGCCGCCGTGGACAATGAGCCCATCGTGCCGGGGCGCGTCTATGTGTCCGTCCCCGATCAGCATTTGCTGATCGAGCACGGCCGGGTGTGCCTCTTTCGCGGCCCGAAGGAGAACCGCGCGCGCCCGGCGGTGGACCCGCTGTTCCGCAGCGCGGCGCGCACCTATGGGCCGCGCGTGATCGGCGTGGTGCTCACCGGGTCGCTTGACGACGGCACCTCAGGGCTGCAGGCGATTAAAGCGCGCGGTGGCCTCGCCGTGGTGCAGGACCCGACCGAGGCGCTCTACCCCGGTATGCCGCGCAGCGCCAGGGACAATGTAGCGGTCGATTATTGCGTGCCCCTCACTGCGATTCCGGCCCTGCTGGCGCGCCTGGCCGCCGAACCTGCCCCCGACGAGTCCGTGTATCCCGTGCCCCCGAACCTGGATGTGGAAGTACAGACCGCGGAGTTGGATATGGATGTAATCAATAATGGTGAGGTGCCGGGGACGCCCTCCGTCTTTACCTGCCCGGAATGCCACGGGACCCTGTGGGAGATCCAGGATGGGAATCTCCTGCGTTTTCGTTGCCGGGTTGGGCACGCCTATTCGGCCGAAAGTATGCTGGCCGAACACGAGGAAAGCCTGGAAGCGGCGCTGTGGTCGGCGCTGCGGGCCCTCGAAGAAAGCACCGCGCTGGCGCGGCGGATGGCGGCCTCGGCGCGCGAACATAACCACACCCTGCTGGTGACGCGCTACGAGCAACGGGCGCGCGAGCAGGAGCGGCACGCAGCGCTGGTGCGCGACTTGCTGCTGAACGGCAAACGCGCTAAAAAGGATCAGCCTGCTTGACGGGCCGCGTCCCGTGGATGGGCGCCTGATGGACATCCCGGCGCCCAATGATTGGAGATAGATCATGAACCCTGACGCCGCCGCTGCGCTGGAGAAGTCGAAACTCGTGGTCGTCGGTGCGTCGGCGGGCGGGATCGAGGCCTTGTCCACCCTCGTCAGTACCTTGCGGGCCGATTTTCCCGCGCCGGTGGTCCTCGCTCAGCATCTCGATCCGCAGCGACGCAGCCACCTGGAGTCGATCTTGCAGCGGCGCACCGATCTGCCCATCGTGCAGGTCCACGAGCGCACCCCGCTGGAGCCGGGCAAGATCTACGTCGTGCCGTCCAATACCCATGTTGCGATCGCCGACGGGCATGTGGATCTGCAGGGCGGGCTGGGCTCGCGTCCGCGGCCCTCGGTCGACCTGTTGCTCTCCACCGCAGCGGCGGCCTATGGCGAGAACCTGATCGCCATCATCCTCACCGGGTCGGGCAGCGACGGCGCCGCCGGGGCGGTGGAGGCGAGCCTGGCCGGCGGCACTGTCGTCATCCAGGACCCGCAAACCGCGCTCTATCCGTCGATGCCCCTGGCGCTGCCGCCGACGGTGGTCGATTACACCGTCGATGTCGAGGAGATGGGACCCTTGCTCTATGAGCTGACGCAAGGGCTGGCGCAACCGGCGCCACCGCCGGAGTTGGCCGATCCGTTACACGACATCATGGACCGGGTGAGCCAGCAGTCGAGCATCGACTTCCGGCAGTATAAACCGGCGACCATCGTGCGCCGCATCTTCCGCCGCATGACCGTGACGCATACCGCGACTATGCGCGACTATGTGCGCTACCTGGATCAGCACCCGGAGGAAGTGGGCGAACTGGTGCGATCCTTCCTGATCAAAGTGACCGAGTTTTTTCGCGACCGCGATGCCTTTGTCTACCTGAAGAATACGATCCTGCCCGACCTGATTACGCGCGCGCGGGCTAAGGAGCGCGTGCTGCGCTTCTGGTCGGCGGGCTGCGCCACGGGCGAAGAACCCTATTCGCTGGCCCTGCTGCTGGCCGATCTGCTGGGGCCCGAACTGGGGGAGTGGAGCGTGCGCATTTTCGCCACCGATCTCGACACGGATGCCGTCGCCTTTGCCCGCCGCGGGGTGTACCCGGAGAATCTGCTGCGCAACCTGCCCGACGATTACCGCCAGCGCTTTTTCGAGCCGACGGATCGCGGCTTTCGGGTGGCGAAGTTCTTGCGCCAGATGGTCATTTTCGGCGAGCAGGACCTGAGCCGCGGCGTGCCCTTCCCGCGCATCGATCTGGTCATCTGCCGCAACCTGCTGATCTACTTCAAGCCCGAATTGCAGCAAACAGTGCTCGATATTTTCGCCTACTCGCTGCAACAAGCCGGTGGGTATCTCTTCCTGGGCCAGGCCGAAACGGTGCGGCCCTCCAAGGCGGTCTATGAGCTGGTCAACAAGCGCTGGAAGATCTATCGCTGTTTGAGCGGCCCCTTACCGCTGTTGAATCGCCCGGTGGCCCGGCTGCCGGCGACCCTGCCGCCTGATCGTCCATCCGGCCCGCGCCGCCCGCCGGTCGAATTGCCGGAGCTTCGTTCGCCCCCGCCGCCCGTTTCGGAAGTTGAACTCGGCCAACTGCGCCGCCTGAACGAGTGGGTGCTGCGCTTTTTGCCCCACGGGGTGGTGGTGATTGATCGCACGTATCGCATCCTGACGATCAACGGCACGGCCCGGCGGTTGCTGGGCATCCGGGAGGCGGGCGTCGACCAAGATTTTTTGCATTCGGTGCGCGGGCTGCCCTATGAGGAGGTGCGCGGCGCCATTGACACGGTGTTTCGTGAGCGGGGCGGGGTGACGTTGCCGGAACTGGAGGTGGAGGCGACGGCTAGCGGTGAACTGCGCTACCTGACACTCAGCATAGTCCTTATGCATCTTGACAACGACGGCCCGGATCTGGCCCTGATCAGCGTGACCGATCTGACTGAACAGGTGCAAACCCGGCGCCATCTGGAGTCTGTTCAGCGCGACCAGAAACAACTGTTGGAGGAACTACAGGTTACCAACCGGCGGTTCGGCGAGATGAATAAAGAGCTCCAAGACGCCAACGAAGAACTCCAGGCGGCCAACGAGGAAATGATGCTCACGCAGGAAGAGCTACAAGCCACCAACGAGGAGTTTGAGGCCACCAACGAGGAGTTGCAGGCCACCAACGAGGAGTTTGAGGCCACCAACGAGGAGTTGCAGGCCACTAATGAGGAGCTGGAGACCACCAACGAGGAATTGCAGGCACGCACCAACGAACTGGCGGAAGTGACCCGCAACCTGGTGACTGAGCGGACGCGGCTGCTCGATATGGTTGAACTGGCACCCTTCTACATCCTGCTGCTGTACGGCCCCGACTTACAGATTGAAGCGTTCAATCCGCGGTACGCGCAGTTGCTGGGTGCCCGCGAGGTGGTGGGCCTCCCGCTAGCCGACGTTTTCACCGATCCGGCGCAGGCCGAACTGGTGTCCCTGGTGCACGAGGTGTACCAGCAGAATACCGCGCGCACCACGCCGCGCATGCCGATCCACCTGCCCAATGAGCAGGGGCGGCCGGTGGCCCGCTACTTCGTCTACACCATTGTGCCCACACATGGGGACGCCGGCAAAGTCAACGGCATCGTGATTTACGCCGACGATGTCTCCGTGCAGGTGGAGGACGAAGCCGCTGAGCGCCGCGAGAATCTGAAGCTGATGATTGAACATGCCGATCAGGTCGCCCTGGCCCTCTTCGACGCTCAGACGCGGCGCCTGGTGCAGGCCAGCCCGCGCTACCTGGACATCGTCGAACGGGCGACGGGCTATGCGCGCGACACGATCCTCGGGCGCCCCTGGCAGGAAATGGCCTTCTTCAGCAGCAGCCCGGACGAGGCCCAGGAGTTGTTCCAGGCCGTACTGGCCGGCGGCGAGTCGCGCCGGTTGCCGGGCCTGCGCGTGCGCCTGGGCGATGAGGACCAGGAAGCCGTCTGGGATTGCAGCCTGACCCCGATCCCGGCCGGCCCCCCTTCGCTCGTGCCGCAGGTGCAGTTTGTGGTCGTCTCGGCCGTCGAGGTGACGCAACCGACTCAGGCGCTGCAGCAACTGGCGGAAGTGGATCGGCTCAAGGACGAGTTTATGTCGCTGGCGAGCCATGAGTTGCGCACGCCGCTCGTGCCGTTGCGCGGCTACGCCGATCTGCTCAAGCGGCTGATCCGCAAGCAGGAGACCGAACCGGGATGGGACCCCCGCATCGGCGACTATGTCGGCAAATTCGATCAACAGATCCGCTACCTCAGCCGGTTAGTCGACGATCTCTTCGACGCCACACGTTTGCAGACCGGCAAATTCACATTGGACATGCAGCGGGTGGACCTGACCGAGGTGGTGGCGCAGGCCGTGGAGCAGGGTCGCATGCTGGCGGACACCCCGCCCATCCACCTCACCATGCCGGAAGACGAGGCACCGCTGCCGGCCAATGTGGACCCGCAGCGGCTCATACAGGTGGTGCTCAACTTGTTGCAGAACGCCGTCAGGCACGCGGCGGAGAGTCCGGCAATCGATGTGCGCGTCCGCCGGCTGCCCGCGGGCCGGCGGGCGGGCAAGCACCGCGCGGACGGCGCCGCGGGGGGGGAAGCGGAAATCACCGTGCACGACCAGGGACCGGGCATTTCCCCGGAGGTGAGCAGTTCGCTGTTTACGCGCTACTACCAGGGGCCGCGTGGCGCGACGCCCGGACGGGCCGGTCTCGGCCTGGGCCTGTTCATCGCCCGCCAGATCGTCGAGCAGCACGGCGGCAGCATCAGCCTGGAGTCGACCGTGGGCAAAGGCAGCACCTTCACCGTCCGCCTGCCGTTGGCGCCCGCCCCTAACGAGTGCTGAGTGCTGAGTGCTGAGTGCTGAGTATCGCCTGTTGAGCGTTGAGTAGTCGGTCCTTGTGTGTTTGTCACTCTTCGCTGCCCCTGAGTGACAAAGGCAACCGGATCAACTACTCGTCGTTACTCAGCACCCAGCACTCAGCACTCAGCACTCGCTAGAGCCGGGGGCGGAAGGGGACCGCGCGGTTGCGGCCCTGGTGCTTGGCGGCATAGAGAGCGGCATCGGCGGCCTGGATCAGATCGTGTTCCGTGCCGCGCACGGCGTCGGTGCAGGCGACGCCCAGGCTGATGCGCACGGGAATCGCCAGCGGCGGCTCGTTGTCCAGCGCGACCACGCAGGGTTCGGCGGCCACCGCCTCGCGCAGGCGTTCGGCCAGGGCCAGCGCTTCGCGGGCGCCCGCGCCGGGCAGGATCACGGCGAACTCTTCGCCGCCATAGCGCACCGCGCGGTCCAGCGCGCGGATGCCGGCCCGCAACCGGTGGCCCAGCCAGCGCAAG
>CBJNAR010000145.1:0-7222 GCA_966434075.1 uncultured bacterium | reverse complement strand
CGGACCGCCTGTAATATCTGCGGGGACAACCAGACTAGAAGTGCAGCAGCGGCACGTTGCTGCACTTCTAGCTGCAAGTTTGGATGAGCCATGAGCGGAAAGGAACCAGCCGATGAACAATAGGACAGCTTCCGACCGGTCCTCCAAGCGGGGGCGTACACTGGTAGTAACGGTGTTAGTGGCGGTCCTCGCCGTGCCTGGCTTTGCGTGGAATACCGCGCCCGCCAGGGCTCAGGCCAACTCGCGCACCTTCCCGGAAACCGGACACACGGTTCGCGGGCGCTTCCTCGACTACTGGAATACGCATGGCGGCCTGGCCCAGCAGGGCTACCCGATCTCCGAGGAAATGCAGGAGAAGTCCGATACTGACGGCAAAGTCTACACGGTCCAGTACTTTGAGCGGGCGGTGTTCGAGTATCACCCGGAGAACCAGCCGCCCTACGACGTGCTCCTCTCGCTGTTGGGGACCTTTACGTATCACCAGAAGTACCCCAACGGCGCGCCCAACCAGGTACCCGGCGATGCTTCCCCCGCCCGAACCTTCCCTCAAACCGGCAAAACAGTCGTCGCGGAGTGGCTCGATTACTGGAACACGCATGGCGGCCTGGCCCAGCAGGGCTACCCCATCTCGGAGATCTTCCAGGAGACATCGCCCCTGGACGGCAAGACCTACGGCGTCCAATACTTCGAGCGGGCCGTGTTGGAGTACCACCCGGAGAACCAGCCGCCCTACAACATCCTCCTGTCGCAGCTCGGCACGTTCCGCTACCGGGCCAAGTACCTGGAACCAGCGGCCACGCCAACGGCCCAGCCGACGGCCGCCCCCCCAACCCCGACTCCGCTACCGGCCGCCAGCCTCGCCGATCGGGTCTGGCGAAGCACGGGCGCGCCGAATAACTTCCGCAACGCCGCTGGCCTCGCCGCCGATAAACAAGGCAACCTCTACGTGGTCGATGCAGGCAACTCCCGCATCCAGAAGCTCGATCCCAGCGGCAAGTCGATTATGATGTGGGGCAGCGAGGGCACGGGCGACGGCCAGTTCAAGTTCCACGACAACATAAGCGCCCATCAGGGCGTGTACTTCGGCGGTATAGCCCTGGACAGCCAGGGGAATGTCTACGTAGCCGATATGGGCAACCGGCGAATCCAGAAGTTCGATCCCACCGGCAAATTCCTGCTCAAGTGGGGCAGTGAAGGCGCAGGCGACGGCCAGTTCCGCTCCGCCGCTGCGGTTGCTGTCGATAGTGCGGGCAACATTTATGTCGCGGATGACATCGGCAATTCCGTCCAGAAGTTCGATCCCACCGGCAAGTTCTTGTCGCGCATCGGCGAGGTCGGCGTGGGGGCGGGGGCGTTCGCCAGTGTGTCCGGCCTGACGGTCGATACCCAGGACAACCTGTATCTCGCCGACTACGAGAACCACCGGATCAGCATCTTCGACAAGCAAGGCCGCTTCCTGCGCATGTTCGGCACGCGCGGGCTGGGTGACGGCCAGTTCCGCCACCCGGTGGGGGTAGCGGTGGACGGCGCCGGTAATATCTACGTCATCAACGACGAACCCAAGCTAGACTTCGTGCAAAAGTTTGACCGCGCCGGACAGTACCTGGGTAAGTTCGGCAGCGGCTTCGACGCGCTGTACGGGCTGGCCCTGGATCAGCAGGGTAACATCTACGTCGGCGACATAGCGAACCGGACGCCGGGCGCGGAGTCGAACGTGCAGAAGTTTCATCTCAAGTAACGCATCCAGGCAAACAGCGAGGCCGGACCTGACGTGCCAGGTCCGGCCCCACCAACCAGCCGAGAGGAACAAATTCGCCGGCCTATGGTATATAAAACAGGTATACAGACCTCAGTCAGACTATATAACATACCTGCTGCGGCGCGGGCGCTTGGTTCTATGCAGCCGCCGGGCGCGTCTCACCATTCCAGCAGCCGCCGGGTGAGCAGGGTCTGTTCGGCGTGGTTGTTCGTCAGCGCCAGGGCGCGCAAGTCCGCCGCGCGGGCTTGCTCGCGCCGGCCCAGTTCCAGCAGCAACTCGCCGCGAATCGCGTGGAAGAGATGGTAGTGATCCAGCGTATCGGCAAGGGCGGTCACCTCGGCCAGCGCCGCTTCGGGCCCGGCCACCTGCCGCAGGGCCACCGCGCGGTTGAGGCGCACGACCGGGGAAGGCCGTAGGTCCAGCAGCAGGTCGTAGAGCAGCAGGATCTGCGGCCAGTCGGTCGCCGCCCACGAGGGCGCTTCGGCATGGCAGGCCGCGATCGCGGCCTCCACCTGGTACGACCCTGGCCGCCCGAGCGCCGCCGCCTGCTCGATCAGCGCGATGCCCTCGACGATCTGGGCCTGGTCCCACAGCGCGCGATCCTGGTCGGCCAGCAGGACCAGGGCGCCGTCGCCGCCGAATCGGGCGGCGCTACGGGCGAGGTGCAGGCGCATGAGGGCCAGCAAACCCAGCGGTTCCGGCTCCCCCGGCAGCAGCCGGACGAGCAGCGCCGCCAGCCACGCGGCATCTTCCGCCAGATCGCGCCGGGTGGCGACCGGCCCCCCGCTGGTCAGGTAGCCCTCGGTGAACATCAGGTAGAGCACCGCCAGCACCTCGCCCACGCGGTCCTCCAGCGCGTCGTCGTCCGGCAGGCGGAAGGGGATGCCCGCCGCGACGATTTTGCGGCGCGCCCGCACGATGCGCTGGGCCACGGCGGCCTCGGAGGCGAGGAACGCGTGCGCGATCTCGCCGGTGGTGAAGCCGCCGACGGCCCGCAACGTGAGCGCGACCTGCGCCGCCCGCGAGAGCGCCGGGTGGCAGCAGGTGAACATCAGCCGCAGCCGATCATCGGGTTCGCGCGGCACCGGCTGCGCGAGCTGTTCCAGCCTGGCCCGATAGCGTGCATCGCGGCGCAGTTGATTGAAGGCGCGCCGCCGGGCCACCGTCCACAGCCAGGCGGCGGGCCGCGCGGGGATGCCATCCACCGGCCAGCGTTCCAGCGCCGCCAGCAACGCATCCTGGACGAGTTCCTCGGCCACGGCGAAGTCGCCCAGGATACGCACCAGGGCCGCGGTGAGCCGCCCTGCCTCCTCACGGAAGACAGCGGCCACCGCGGCATGCGCCTCGGGCGGGACCGTCATTCCATGACCGGGCGGATTTCGACGGTCCCGCGCGCCGGCCAGGTCTTCGCCATGTGCAACGCCTCATCCAGGTCGGCCACGGTAATCTCGGCATAGCCGCCGATGACCTCATTGCCCTCGATGAAGGCGCCGTCATGGACAAGCGGTTCGCCTGAGTCCTGGAAGCGCACCGTTGTCGCCGTTTGCGGCGGCTGGAGTTGGTTGCTCGGCCCCAGTTTCGCCCGGTTCTCCGCGAACCAGCGCCCCACCTGCTCGTATTGCTGCGCGCGGGCCTCCTCGGTCATATCCTCCCAGGCTTGCTGCTGCTCGCGGGTGCCGCAGAACAAAAGGATATACTTCATTCGTCGATTCCTCCGCTTTCTTGCACGATACAAACGGGCGCCCCCGGCGGACACCCTTCTATATCTTACGACAAACAGAAAGCGCGCAAATCGACAGCCCCGCGGCCCGCCCGGCTAGAGATTGGTGCATCAGGCGAAGAACCGGCGCAGCGCCTCGGCCACGACGGCGGGCCGGCCGCCGCGATTGGTCGCACTCGGATCGCTCGACCCGCCGTGGTCGAGTTCGGGGAACGTCACCCGCTGGGCGTGGGGCAAGACCGTCATCAGCGCATCCAGGGCCGCCTTCAACCAGGCCGGGCTTTTGCCCCCGCCGAGTAACAGCACCTCGGCGGGCACCACCTTGAACGTCTCCAGCGTCTCCGCCATCTCGGCGACCAGCGCGAAGTCGTAGTGCAACGTCGGCGCCAGCATGCGCATCGTGACATCGCCTAGCTTCGCGGTCTTATCCTCACGCGGAAGCGGCAACCGCCGGGGCGCAGAACTGGTTGGCCGCGTTGCCGGCCACCGAGTATCCCAGCGTGGTCGCCCTCGCGGATCATCTGCTGGCACCGGACGCTGATGAGCGGTTCCAGTTCGGCATCGAGATCCTGCGCCACGGGCTGGAAACGCGGCTGGAGCGCCGGGGCGGCCCCGGCGCGGCAAAGTGAGCAGCATTTGGGCTAGACAATGAGCAGGGCGACAGCATACAATAGGCGTACCGAGACAAACAGGGAGCGGGACCGCTTGTAGTAGACAGGGAGCCGCCATGGAACATCTCGTCGCCTTTGTGCATATGCTCGCCCCCGCGGATGACCCGCTGGGCGCGATTTACGGGCTGCCGGCTATTTTCCTCGTCATGCTGCTCAAGGAGGCCGGGGTGCCGATCCCGGTGCCCGCCGACCTGATCATGCTGGGCGCGGCGGCGCGGGCCGCCGCCGGGCAACTCGACCTGTTCGGCGTGATCATCACGTTCGAGGTGGCGATGCTGATCGGCGGGGTGATCCAGTACGCGCTGGCCCGCGGGCCGGGGCGCGGGGTACTCTACCGCTTCGGGCGCTACATCGGCCTGACCGGGCCGCGGCTCGACCACGCCGGGAGCGCCTTGCAGCGCGGCGGCGTGACCGCGCTCAGCGTGGCGCTGACCACGCCGGGTGTGCGCGCGGCCACCGTGGCCGCCGCCGGGATCGCCGGGCTGCCGTTGCGCGTCTTCCTGCCCGGTCTGTTCATCGGCAACACGGTCTTCTTTCTGCTGCATGTCGTCATCGGCTACGCCGGGGGCCAGGGCATCGCCGGGCTGCTGGCGGCCACCGGCCTGCCGGCAGGTCCCGCGCTGATCGGCTTGCTCGTGATCCTGGCCGTGATCGGCTTCGCCGGGTGGATGATCATCCGGCGTCGCGCCCGCCGCGCCGGAGCGCCGCCGCCGCGCCTGGGCGAAGTGGCGGGCGCCTGGGAAGAAGCCTGCTGCCCGGCCTGCCTGGCCCTGGGCGCGCTGGGCGAGGCGCGCAGCCCGGCAGCCTTCGCCCACTGACCGCCCATACCCGCGACCTATCGTTGAGGAGTGCCGCCCTTTATGACCGTGACCAGCGACCCGACGATCTACCAACGCCCCGCCGAAATCGCGCAGGCGCTTATTCGCTTCGACACCACTAATCCGCCCGGCAACGAGGCCGCCTGTATCGGCTATATCCAGCAACTGCTGGCGGACGCCGGCATCCCGGTGACGATCCTGGCCCGCGACCCGGCCCGGCCCAACCTGATCGCCCGGCTGCCCGGCCAGGGCCTCGCCCCGCCGCTGCTCTTGCAGGGGCATATCGACGTGGTGAACACGGCCAACCAGCCCTGGCAGCACCCGCCCTTCGCCGGGGAGGTGATCGACGGCTACCTCTGGGGGCGCGGCGCGCTCGATATGAAGGGCGGCGTCGCCATGATGCTGGCGGCCATGCTGCGCGCCCGCGCCGAGGGCCAGGCCCTGGCGGGCGATGTGGTGCTGGCCTGCGTCAGCGACGAGGAGAATTTCGGCGAGTACGGCGCGGGCTTCCTGGTGGCCGAGCACCCCGACCTGTTCGCGGGCATCCGCTATGCGCTGGGCGAGTTCGGCGGTTTCCCCTTCTACCTGGGTGGGCGGCGCTTCTACCCGATCATGGTGGCCGAGAAACAGTCGTGCCGGGTGACGGCCACCGTGCGCGGGCCGGCGGGGCACGGCTCGCGGCCTATGCGCGGCGGCGCCATGGCCCGCCTCGCCCGCATGCTCACCACGCTGGACACGCACCGGCTGCCGGTCCATATCACCCCCGTCGGGCGCCTGATGATCGAAGAGATGGCGGCGGCGCTGCCGGAGCCCCTGAACGCCGTGCTGCCCGCGTTGCTCGGCCCGGCGCAGACCGACGCCCTGCTCGACCGCATGGGGCCGGAGGCGCTGGGCTTTGACCCGTTGCTGCACAACACGGTCAACGCGACCATCGTGCACGGCGGCACGCAGACCAACGTCATCCCCAGCAAGATCGTGGTCGAGATGGACGGGCGCACGCTGCCCGGCTTCAGCGGGGCCGACCTGCAAGCCGAACTGGTCGCGCTGCTGGGCGACGAGGTGGAGATCGAGGTGCAGGCCGAACCGCCCGCCGCGGCCACGCCCGACATGGGCCTGTTCCCGACCCTCAGCGCCATCCTGCGCGAGGCCGACCCGGAAGCCCTGCCGATCCCCTACATGTTGCCCGCCGTCACCGACGGGCGCTATTTTACGCGCCTGGGCATCCAGACCTACGGCTTCCTGCCGATGAACCTGCCGGAGGACTTCGACTTCTACGCCAGCATCCACGCCGCCGACGAGCGCGTGCCCGTGGCAGCGCTGGACTTCGGTGCGGACGCCATCTACAAGGTCTTGCAACGCTTCGGCGCGGCGGAGAACCGATGATTACGGGCATCGATCACATCGTCATCCTGGTCACGGACCTGGATCAAGCACAGGCCGATTACGCGGCGGCAGGGTTCACCGTGGTGCCGGGCGGCGAACATGCCGGCGGGCTCACGCACAACGCCCTGGTCGCCTTCGCCGACGGCACCTACCTGGAACTGCTGGCCTTCCGGCGTCCCCTGAGCGAACTGGCGCCCGGCATGCCGCTGCCGCCCGGCGGGCTGAGTCGCCTGACGGAGCGCTGGATCGGCCGCGCGGCGGGCGGGCCGGGCCTGCTCGATTTCGCCCTGCTGCCCGGCACCATGGCTGCCGACCTGGACTCTGCCAGGGCGCGCGGGCTGGCCCTGGAGGGGCCACGCCCCGGCGGGCGGCGCCTCCCCGACGGCCAGGACGTGGCCTGGGAACTCGGCATCCCGGAGGCGCCGGAACTGCCCTTCCTGTGCGCCGACGTGACCCCGCGCGACCTGCGCGTGCCCACGGGCCCCGCGCGCGACCATGCCAACGGCGCGCTCGGCGTGGCCGGCATCACCGTGGCGGTTCCGGCGCTGGCCCCGGCGGCAGCGCATTATACGGCGCTGCTCGGCGCGGCGCCCACCGGCGACGACGCGGCAGCCCCCGGCGCGGCGCGCGCCACCTTCCTGCTGGGCGCGGCGGAGATCACGCTGCTGACCCCCGACAGCCCCGACGACCCGCTGGGCCCTTACCTGGCGGCGGGCGGCGCGCGGCCCTATACCTTGCAACTCCGGGCACGGCCCGGCGCCCCGGCGTTGGACGCGGCGCGCCTGGGCGGCGCACGGATCAGTTTTCTTGGCGCGGAGGATAGCGCAGCATGAACGCGAATCACTATCACCTGGTCACCCACTGGCACGTG
>CBJNAR010000144.1:0-7266 GCA_966434075.1 uncultured bacterium | reverse complement strand
CGGGCACGACGACGCCGACGCCGCCTCCGGCCCCGGAACCGCCGACGAATACGCCTGAGCCGCCCACGGCCACGCCGACCGCGACGGTAGAACCGCCCACGGCCACGCCCACGACGGCGCCGGCCCCGCCCACCAATACGCCCGAGCCGCCCACGGCCACGCCGCCCGCGCCGCCGCCCGCGACGGCCGCGCCCGCCCCGCCCAGCCCCACGCCAAGCGGCAATGTCGGCGGCGGCATCGGCATGCCGCGTAGCGGCGCCGGCGCCGGGGATGCCCTCGGCGGATGGCTGGCCCTGCTGCTGGTCGCCCTTGGCCTGATCGGTGGCGGCGTGCTCGTCCTGCGCCGGACGCGCCCCGCCCGCCGCTAAACCACCGCGCCCGCCGGTCGTCTGACCGGCGGGCGCACCAACTCATGAGTTCACCGTGAAGGCGCGTAGCGCGCGAAGAAGACGACTAATCTAAACCATCTTCGTATCCTTCGCGTCTTCGCGGTGCAAAATCCGCAACCGGGGCCGGGCGGGCCACGCGGTGCAGGGCGGACCGGGTCCGCGCGAACCCCCCTGGGCCGAGGACCGCCCGCACGACCAGCCCCACCTTCTCCTTTGTCCGGTAGCTGGGATCCAGCGCCAGGGCCGGCAGGGCCGCGCGCAACGTTGCCCCCCGCGCCGCCCCCTGATCGGCCAGCGCCGCGCCCATGTAGAAATAGCTCATGCTCTGCCCCGCGCACCACAGGTACGCCCGCCGCGCCGGCGACCGCACCGCGCCCAGGTAACGGCGGCGGATGGTCTGGTTCGACCGGTGCCGTTCGGCGGCCTTCCCCGCCGTGAGGCTGCCGTCGTGCTGCAGGAATTCGATGAGCGGCGCGTCGATCACGCCGATGGGATAGGCGCGGGCGATGCGGATCCACATCTCCCAGTCCTGGCCTAGCGGCAGCGTCTCGTCGAACCCCCCCACGTGTGTGAAGCAGGCCCGCCGCGCCAGCACCAGCGAAGGGTTGCCCACGAGGTTCTCGATCAAGATGCGCGGGTACAGCCGGGCGGCGCGGGCCGGGCGGCGGCGCTCGCGCACCGGGGGCCGGTCCGTCGCGAACACCTGCCACTCGTCGCCCGTGACCAGCCCCACCGCGGGATAGCGGCGCAGGTGGGCGAGCTGGCGCTCCAGCTTATCGGGCAGCCAGCAGTCGTCGGCATCGAGGAAGGCGATCAACTCGCCGCGCGTCTCGTGGATGCCGCGGTTGCGCGCCGCGCCCGCCCCCGCGTTGGCCTGGCGGATATAGCGCACCCCCCGCCCGGCATAGCGAGCCACCACCCCGGCGGTGCCGTCGGTCGAGCCGTCGTCCACCACCACGACCTCGTCCGGGGGCACCGTTTGCCCCAATACACTTTCAATCGCCGCGGCGACGTACCGCTCATAGTTATAGGTAGTGATGACCGCACTCACGCGCGGCGGTGTAACCCGGTCTGGCATGGAGGTAAAGGTCCCAGTGGGCTGAGTCTATAAGAGGGAGGGCGCGCCGGTGTGCGATGCGCCGGCGCCCGTTCCCCGCGTGGCTGTGTGCCGGTCGAATCATATCCACAGCTCGGCGGCCCGGCAGCCAACCCCTGCCCGGCCTGCCCCGGTCGCGCTCCACCCGCGGCAGGCCGTCCGGCCCGTCGGCTGCAGTATACCACAGCCCGGCGCCACGCCCGCGACGTACGTACAGCCTTATTATATCGGCTGAATGTTAAAATCCAATGAGCAAAGCCCCGCAAATGGTAGCAATCTCGCAACTTCCCCCGACCTCCGCCCGCGCCGGCGGCGGAACTGGGCATACGGGTACGCGACTAACCTGACCCCCCCTTTCCCGCGGCGGAAAGGGAGAAGCACGCGACAATCCGCCTCCTCCCCGCGCAGGGCAGGGGCCGGAGAGAGGTCACCTCACCCCAGCATCCGGCTGAGCAGCCGCCGTTTGACCACCTCGACCAGTAGCAGGTAAGTGCAGACCACGGCGGCCAGGAACGGGTAGAAGGTGAGGGGCAGCGGCACGAAGCCCAGCAGATCGGCGCCGGGCAGGTAGGGCAGGATCAGCGCCAGCAGCACGACGCCGAGCGTAGTCAGAGTGAGCGCCCGGCTGGGACGGCTGCGCAGCGGGTTGCCCGCCGTGCGGATCACGAACAACACCAGGGTCTGGGTCGCCAGCGACTCCACGAACCAGCCGGTGTGGAACAGCGGCTCGCCGGCCTGGAACATCCAGATCAGCGCGCCGAAGGTCAGGAAGTCATACAGCGAACTGATCGGTCCGATGAAGAGCATGAAGTCGCGCAGCAGGCCGATGTCCCAGCGGTGCGGCTTATGGATGTAGCCGGGGTCCACAGTGTCGGTGGGGATAGTCACTTGGGCCAGGTCATACAGGAAGTTGTTCAGCAGGATCTGCGTGGGCAGCAGGGGCAGGAAGGGCAGGAAGAGAAAGGCGCCGGCCATGCTAAACATGTTGCCGAAGTTGGAACTGGTGCCCATCAGCAGGTACTTCATGACGTTGCCGAAGGCCTTGCGCCCTTCCAGGATCCCGCTGTGCAGGATATCCAGGCCGCGCTCCAGCAAGATGATCGCCGCGGCATCCTTCGCCACGTCCACCGCGCCGGCTACCGAGATGCCCACGTCGGCGGCATGCAGCGAGGGCGCGTCGTTGATGCCGTCGCCCATATAGCCCACCACATGGCCCCGGCTCTTAAGCGCCAGGATGATCCGGTTCTTCTGCGCCGGAGACACGCGGGCAAAAATGCTCGTCTGCTCGGCCACGCGCCCCAGCGCCGCGTCGCCGATGCGATCCAGCGCGTCGCCCAGCACCAGCCGGTCGGTGGGCAGGCCCACCTGGGCGCAGACGTGGCGGGCCACCAACTCGTTATCGCCGGTGATGATCTTGACCTCCACGCCGTCGGCGCGCAGCGCGGCCACCGCCGCCCCGGCATCGGCCAGCGGCGCGTCGACGAAGCTGAGGAACCCCGCCAGCACCAGGTCCGTCTCGTCGGCGATCCGGTAGACCGGTTGGACGGGCACCTGGCGATAGGCCACAGCCAGCACGCGCAGACCCGCGGCATGGAGGTCGCCATAGACCGATTCGATCGGGGCACGGGCGGCGGCATCCAGCGGGTGGGCCACTCCGGCCACCTCGTAGGCCGTGCAGCGGGCGACCAACTGCTCCGGCGCGCCCTTGGCGACGAGCAGCCGCGTGCCACCGGGCCAGGCGACGATGACCGAGAGGCAGCGGCGCTCGAAGTCGAACGGCACCTCGTCCAGCTTCTGATAGGCCGCCAGATCGGGGTGCTCGTGCTGCAAGATCGCGGTGTCCAGAGGGTTGCCGGCCGCGGGCCGCAGCATCGCCGCCTGGCTGGGCGTCGGCACCCCGGTATCGTAATAGCTGTTGAGGTAGCCCAGCAAGAAGACCCGCTCCGACGGCGCGCCCAGTGGGTCGAGATGGCGATCCAGGCGCATCTCGCCGCTGGTCAAGGTTCCGGTCTTGTCGCTGCACAGGATGTCGATGCTGCCGAAGTTCTGGATGGCGGCCAGGTTCTTGACGATCACTTTGCGGCGCGCCATGTGCAAGGCGCCTTGCGACAGCGTGATCGAGATGATCATCGGCAGGAATTCCGGCGTGAGGCCCACCGCCAGCGCCACGCCGAACAGCAACGACTCCAGTGGGTCGCGGTGCAAGGCCGCGGCGGCCAGGAAGATAAACACCACCAGGAAGAACACAGTGCGCGTGATCAGCAGGCCAAACTGCCGGGTGCCCCGCTCGAACTCGGTTTCCGGAGGCCGCGCGGCCAGCCGGGCGGCGATCTCGCCGAAAGCCGTGGCCCCGCCCGTCGCGGTGATCAACGCCGTTGCCGTGCCGCTGACCACCGACGTGCCCAGGAAGACGCGGTAGCGCGCGCCGCTCGGGTCGGCGGGCACGCCCGGCGGGTCGGCGGGTTCCTTCTCCGCGGGCAGCGACTCGCCGGTGAGCGCCGCCTCCTGCACATGGAGGTCGCGCGACTCGATCAGCCGGCCATCGGCCCGGACCAGGTCGCCGGCCGTCAGCCGGATCACGTCGCCCGCCACCACTGCGCGCCGCGGCAGCTCCCCCCAGGCGCCGTCGCGCAGCACGGTGGCCGTGGGCGCAACCTCCTGGCGCAGCCGATCCGCGGCCTGCTGCAAGCGATAGGTCTGCGCGAAATTCAGGATGCCGCTGACGACCACCATGGTCGCGATGATGGCGGCGTTGACCGGCTCGCCCAGCACCGCCGACACACCCGCGGCGATGAGCAAAATGGCGTTGAGCGGGCTGCCGAAGGCGCCCAGCACCTGGGCCGGCCACCCCCGCTGCGCCCGCGCGCCCGGATCGTTGGCTCCGCCGGCGACCAGGCGGCGGGCCGCTGCGGCGCTGCTCAGCCCGGCCGGGGAACTGTTCAGGCGCTGGTACAGGCTCGGCAGGTCCAGGGGCACCGGGCCGGGCCCGGCTGCCGGCGGCAGGGCCGCGCCGGGCTCCCGGCCCTCTTGGACTGTCGTGCCCATGGCCTATCCCCTTCCCCTGGCGGTAGCCTATCCACCCCCAGGAATCCTGGCGAGCAGCAATCCGGTGGGGAGTCCGCACCGCCCGCCGGGTGCGCCCGGTCTATAGCTCTATTCTAGCACGCCGCCCCGACAAATCGGGTAAACGCGCATTAGAGTTGGTTTAAAAGGATAGACCGGCCGTTCACCGGCCGTTCACCCGCGCATACCCGCGCTGCCACCGGGGCGTGCTAGCATGGAGAGTGCGGGGGCATCCGGCGCAACGTGGCGCCCCCCTGCGCATGCCCAAGGAGGTGGCACTCGAATGCAACACGAAATCCTGGTCCCGCTGGACGGTTCGCCGCTGGCGGAGACCATCTTGCCCCATGCCCAACTGCTGGCCCAGAGTACCGGCAGCGCCGTGACTCTGCTGAGCGTCGTCCCGGTCCTGCCGGTTACCAATCCCATGGCCGGCGCGCTGGGGATGGACCCGCTCGACGAACATGATTGGGAAACCGATGTGGCCCGCGCCCACGACTATCTGCTGGGAGTGGCGGCCCGGCTCGAAGCCGACGGCCTGCACGTGCGCGCCGAGGCCGTCGAAGGCGTCCCGGCGCAGGCCATTCTCGACTACGCGGCGCGCCACCCGGCGGTGCGCACCATCGCCATGGCGACGCATGGGCGCGGCGGCGTAGGCCGCTGGGTGTTCGGCAGCGTGGCCGAACAGGTGCTGCACGGCGCGCCGATCCCGCTCCTGCTGGTGCGTCCGCAGCCGAGCGCGCGCGGCCCGCAAACCCCCGCCGCCCGCCCCTACCGCACGCTCCTGGTGCCGCTCGACGGCTCGTCGCTGGCCGAGCAAGCGCTGACCCAGGCGACCGCGCTGGCCGCCCATGCCGGCGCGGCGCTGCTGCTCGTCGCCGCTGTGCCCGAGCCCGACACCGCCGTGGGCCGCCCCGGCAAGGACACCCAGCCGCGCACCCGGGCCGCCGCCGCCCGCGTGGCCGAAGCCACCCGGCTCGAAGGCTACCTGGGCCGCACCGCCGCCAACCTGCGGGCGCAGGGCGTGGGCGCGGGCACAGCCCTGCCCGCCGGCCCCGCCGCCGAGGCTATCTTGCACGCCGCCGAAACCGGCGGCGCCGACCTGATCGTCATGGCCTCGCACGGGCGCAGCGGGCTGGCCCGCCTCTGGCTGGGCAGCGTCGCCGCCAAAGTCGTCCAGGGCGCCCCCCGCCCCGTCCTCCTCGTCCGCGCAACGGAGTGCTGAGTGCTGAGTGCTGAGTGCTGAGGACGAGTGGTCAGTGGTCAGTGGTCAGTGTGACGAAGTGTTCAGTACGGCGAGTGTCTCCCCCTTCCCGTTCCGGGAAGGGGGCCGGGGGGGTTAGGCCGTCTCCCTTGACCTGGGTGACAAGGACTGTTAAAATAGTCACAAAGTCAGGAGAGACGCCCAATGTCCGACGCCCCGACACAGAATCCCGACGCCCACCTGAGCGGCGAAGCCAAGCGCCGCTACGTCCGCGGCATGTTCACCCGCATCGCCCGCCGCTACGACCTCATGAACACGCTGATGACCTTCGGGCGCGACGAAGAGTGGCGGCACCTGACCGTGCGGGCCGCCCGGCCCCGGCCCGGCGACCGCGCGCTCGACATGGGCAGCGGCACCGGGCGCATCGCCACCGAACTGGCCCGGCGCGGGGCGCGCGTCTGGGCGCTCGACCTGACCCACGAGATGATGGTCCGCGGGCGCGCGGACCTGGCCGCCGACCCGCTGCTGGCCGGTCCGGCGCGCCACGTCTACTTCATCCAGGGCGACGCCCTCACCCTGCCCTTCGCCGACGCCGCCTTCGACTGCGCCACCAGCGGCTTCACCCTGCGCAACGTGCTCGACGTGCGCCAGGCTCTGGCCGAACTGGTCCGCGTCACCCGGCCCGGCGGCCGCGTCGTCGTCCTCGAAGCCTCGCAGCCGCGCTTCTGGTGGCTACGGCTGGGCAACCGCATCTACATCCGCTACGCCATCCCGCTGCTGGGCCGCCTCGTCGCCGGCGACGCCGACGCCTACAGCTACCTGCCCAGTTCGATGACCCGCTTCTACGACGCGCCCGCCCTGGCCGCGCTCATGCGCGACGTGGGCCTGCGCGACGTGCGCTACAAACGACTCATGTTCGGCAGTGCCGCCGTCCATGCCGGCACGCGCCCATAACGCCCGGCGGCCCCGGCGTGCCGGGGCCGCCGGCCACCGGGGAACAGACGCAGATGGAAACGACCAACGAGGATCAGGATCTCGAACTCGACCCCCAGCTTGAAGGGGACCGCCGCCCCCGCGGGCGCAAAAACGGACGCGGCGAGAACATCCCCGACGTGGTGATCCGCCGCCTGCCGATCTACGCCCGCACGCTCGAATATCTGCTGGCCGGGGGCATGGTCCACGTCTCGTCCGAGGAGTTGGGTGACCGCATCGAGGTCAGCGCGGCCCAGATCCGCCGCGACCTGGCCTACTTCGGCGACTTCGGCAAGCAGGGCAAGGGCTATAACGTCGAGTTCCTGCTCAACCAGATCAAGGCGATCCTGCAACTGCAACACGACTGGAACGTGGCCCTGGTGGGCGTGGGCGACCTGGGGCGTGCCCTGGCCCGCTACGACGGCTTTGCCCGCAGCGGCTTCCGCGTGGCCGCGCTCTTCGACCACAGCGCGCGCAAGCAGGGCCAGCGCGTCGGCCCGCTGGTCATCCAGAGCATGGACGCCCTGCCCGCCGTGGTCCGCGAG
>CBJNAR010000143.1:0-7318 GCA_966434075.1 uncultured bacterium | reverse complement strand
GGAGATTCTTCGCTGCGCTCAGAATGACCGTTCCCCCGACGGAGATTCTTCGCTGCGCTCAGAATGACCGTTCCCCCCAAGGACGACCCTCCCAGGCTTGTCACTCTGAGCGCAGCGAAGAGTCTCGGCGCGGCGCGCAGCGTGACGGCGTGCGTACCAGGGTCCACCGGGGGCGCAGCGGGGGTCTGGTCCCTCCCGGCGGAGCGCCGCGCGAACGGCGCCCCGCCTGGTTGCGTGCGGATGCGATTGGTCAACCCGCTGCGTCCCCGGCGGCTCTGCGGTGTAATCCGCAAGAGCACAGATTATTTGAGTTCGGCGGCAGCCGAATCATCGATAGCTTTGGCGACGGCCTCCGGCGAGGACGTGCCCGCGAACAGCGCGGCGGTCTGGTCGTTCACCGTCTGGCCCACCGCCGGGGGCATGTACTGGTCATAGTAAAGCTGGTAGTACTTCGCGGCGGCCACGCGCTGCGCCACTTCCTTCATCAGCGGGTCGGTCAGCGCGGTCTCGGCGCCCTTGACCACCGGCAGCACGGCCAGGTTGGCCCCGGCCATGGCTGTCTGGTTCTGGGCGCTGGTCAGATAGCGCACAAAGTCGATCGTCTCCGGCGGGGCGTTCTTGCCGATGGCGAAGCCGTCGGCCCCGCCCAGCACGTCGCCGGGCGCGCCCGCGCCGCCTTCGACCGTCGGGAAGGGGAAGAAGCCCAGGTTCTTATTGTAGTCGTCCACATTGGTGGCGACGGCGCGGTCGGCGCCGGGCGCCCATTGGCCCATCAACTCCATGGCCGCCTGGCCGTTCGCCATCAGCACCTGCTGATCGGGGTAGCTGGCGCCCAGGAAACCGGTCTGGAACGGTTGCAGGTCCACCAGTTGCTTGAGCAGCGTGCCGGCCTGGACGAACGGCGGGTCGGCGAAGGAGCCCTTGCGGCTATAGGCCGCGGTGAAGGCGCTCTCGCCGCCCACGCGGGTCGCCAGGTATTCCCACCAGAAGGCGCCGGGCCACTCTTCCTTGCCGCCGATGGCGATGGGGGTGATGCCCGCGGTCTTCAGCTTCTTCACGTCGTCGAGCAGGGCGGCCCAGGTGGCGGGCGGGGCGTCGATGCCGGCCTGCTTGAACAGCGCCTTGTTGTACCAGAAGCCGACCATGCCGGCGTCCCAGGGCACGCCGTAGTTCTTATCGCCGACTTTGTAGATGCCGAGCGGCGCGGGCAGGAACGAGTCGCCCCAGCCGTTCTGCTGCAACGCGGAGGTCAGGTCCTGCACCAGCCCGGCCTGGGCATACTGCGCCAGCACGCCGCCGCCCCAGCTCTGGAACACGTCGGGCGGGTTGCCCGACTGCATGGCGGTGGCGAGCTTGTCCTTGAAGGCCTGGTTCTCCAGGATGGTGATCTCGATCGAGACGTTGGGGTGGTCCTTGACGTACTGGTTCGCCAGGTTCTGCCAGTTGGAGCGGGCGTCGTTGGCGGTGCTGATATGCCACCACTCGATGCGGGTGGCGCCGGTGCCCAGGGTGACGGGGCCGGGGGTCTCGGTCGGCACGGTGGTGGGCGCGGCGGTGTTGGTGGCCCCGGCGGCGGCCGCCGCGGGGGTATCGGTGGCCGCGGCGGCTGCCGCGGGGGTATCGGTCGCGGCCGCGGCGGGCGCGGTCGTATCGGTGGGTGCCGCGGCTGCGGGCGCGGTCGTCGCCGTGGGGGCGGGCGCGCTCGGCACCGCGGTCGCGGTCGGATTCTCGGTCCCGCACGCGCTGAGCAGCAGCAACAGGCACAGCAGCAGCATCGGACCAACACGCCATCGTGAGTTCATTGAGTTTCCTCCTTTGCGCGAATGGACTAACATGCCGTCAGGCGCGAGCTACGGGGGCCCTCCATCGCCCGCGCCAGGTTGTGGCGCCGCGGTTCAGCCGCCCCGCGACCGGCACGACTGCCGGACCACGAGTTCGGTCGGCAGCGCCACGCGCCGGATCTCCAGGTGCGGGTCGGCAAGCATATTGAGCAGCATCCGGGTGGCGACCCGGCCCATTTGTTCGAGCGGCTGGCGGATGGTGGTCAGCGGCGGGTAGACGAGGCCCGCCTGCGGGATGTCGTCGAAGCCGACAATCGACAGGTCGTCGGGGATGGTCAGCCCGCGGTCGCGGGCCGCCTCCATCACGCCAAACGCCATTTCATCATTGGAGGAAAAGATCGCCGTGGGCGGGTCGGGCAGGGCAAGCAGGGCGCGCCCGGCGGCGAAGCCCGCCGGCTGCAAGAAGTCGCCGGTGGCGATCAGGGCGGGGTCGGCGGGGATGCCGTGGTCGGCCAGCGCCTGGCGGTAGCCTTCGAGCCGGTCGACCGCGCAGCCCATTTCGAGCGTGCCGGTGACGAAGCCGATGCGCCGGTGGCCCAGGTCGATCAGGTAGCGGGTGGCGTCGTAGCCGCCCTGGCGGTTGGTGGCGCCGACCGAGTGCTCATAGTCGCCGTTGCCCTGGTGGTCGATGAGCATGTAGGGGAAGTGGCGGGCGCGCAGGGTGTCGAGGTAGGCCCCGGCGTTGCGCGGCAGGATCAGCAGCAGGCCGGCGGCCATGCCCCGCATGATGGTGCCGACGTAGGTCGACTCCTTCAGCTTGCGGCGATGCGTGGTGTAGAGCATCAGGTCGTAGTCGGCGGCTTCGAGTTCGGCGTCGATGCCGCGGACGATCTCGCCCATGTAGCTGCTGCCCAGGCCGTGCAGCAGCAGGCCGATGACCTGCGAGGGGCCGCCCGCCAGGCTGCGCGCCTGCGGGTTGGCGACGAACCCCAGCCGGGCCACGGCGTTCATGACGCTCTCGCGCGTCTCGGGGCGCACGTGGTCGCGGTTGTTGAGCACGCGCGACACCGTGGCGTAGCTCACGCCCGCCTCGCGCGCCACGTCGAAGATGGTCGCCGAACTGCGTTCCTGCTCGTCGTCCACGGCCGCCTCCTCCTGTAAGCGCTTACAGAGTGCGGTAAATAAAAAGCCCGGTGGTTCACGGGCCATGTAAGTCCATGCTGTAAGCGCTTACACAGGCATGATAGCACGGAACCCGGCGGCTGTCAATAGGCAAAACCAACGTCCGGCCATATTCACCGCGAAGAAACGAAGGACGCGAAGCCCCCGACGGAGGTCAAGGGGCTTCGCGCCCTTCGCGCGGCGCGTCCGCGGCTGTCCGGCAGGCCGCGGGCCGGGCCCTATTTCGTGTCCACGATCACGTTGCCGGCGCCGCTCTTGAGCATCAGATCCATCTTGTCGGTGGCCGTATCGTAGTCAGGCGACTGGTACGTGTCCTTGCCCGCCGGCTCGTACCGCGGGGCCACCGTCACCTTGCCCAGTCCGCTGTGGGCGTACACCCTGGCCGCCATGCCGGCGGGCACGTGGACGACCACGTTCCCCGCGCCGCTGGTGGCCCGCACGGTGGTGCTGCCGGTCGTGCCGCTGCCCACCGCGACGGTGACATTGCCGCCGCCGGTGCGGGCCGAGACATCCAGGTCCGCCGCGTTATTAGGCAGCACCACGTCCATGTTGCCGCCCCCGGTGTCGAGCAGGACATGGGTGACGGCCATCTCGGCCAGATCCAGCTTGACGTTGCCGCCGGCGCTGTAGGCCGTGATGTCGGCCGTAACCTCGGGATTGAGGTGGATCTGCCACTCATACGCGCCCGCGCAGACCGTCCAGGGGAACCGGAACCAGAGGCGCCCGGTACTTTCGCCCTTCAGCGTGAGGGTGGTCCGGCCCTCGCTCGCCTGGAGGGTGTGGATGGGGTGGCCCTGCTTCTCGAAGTATTGCAGCGTGCCGCTGGCCAGCACCGGCGCGTCGCCGGTGCACGTGTCGATCGTCAGATTGCCGATGCCCGTGTCAATATCGACTTTCGCCGCCGTCGTGCCGTTGAGCGGCTCCGACAGCTCATCGGTGAGCACATGATTCGCCATAACCGCACCTCCCCATTACGCCGGACCAACCGTGGTCCGGGTGCTATGTCATGCCGACGCGCCCGCTGACGCCGGCGCGGCCTTGCCGGCGCTGCCGTCGTCGTGGTGTGACCGGCACCGGTGGGCTGTGGATGGCGACCCCAGGCCGGCCGGGGCGCGCGCTTGATGTCATGTTCGTGTAGAGTCCAAGGCGGCGCTGCCCGGCGGCGTGAACGGCAGGCAGACTCCACCAGGTGTAGCGTAGCGCCCGCGCGTGAAAAAGCCGGTATAACGCGGTGGCGGTTTCGTGAGCACGGCGAGCCGGTGGCCGGGATTCTGCACCAACTCTTACTTTTTTCTGACCTGTTTGTGAGGGTAGGTCTGCTATGATTGGGGGAAGCCCGTTGCGCGGTACCGCCCTGGCCGGCCTGGTATTGACAGGTCGCCGGAAAGAGTGGACAATGGGTATCTATCGTAAACGAGACCGGTGGCTGGCCGGTGCTGTGCCTGGACGATCTCGCTTCCGAGCTGTGGCTGGCCGCGGGGGGGCCGGCCCGGCCCGGCACCAGCGGGGGTACGTGAGGGGACCGATCCGATGCGCCCAGACCCTCCGAGTCAGTATGCCGTACCCCCCGGCGATCCGTTCGGGTTGCAGATGTTGCCGGACGGCGACACCGGGGCCGCGCCCGCTGAGGCGCCCGCCCCCACCCGGCGATGGGTGCTGCCGGAACGCTGGCAGGCGCGCCTGCCGCGCCTGCGGGCCCAGGCGGTGCGCGCGGGCCTGTTCGGGGCGGGAGTGGTCGCCGCCTTCCTGGCCCTGGTGCTCTACCAGGTCTTCTTCCCGCCGCCCCCGCCCCTGACCCAGCACGACGTAAGCGAGTCGATTGCCGCGGCCATGGCCTCGGCCACCCCCGCCCCGGCCTTCTCCGAGGGAGTCTACCAGGTGATCCAGCCCTCGCTGGTGCTGATCCAGGCGCAACTCCCCGGCAAGGACGGCCAGCCCGAGCAAGACCTGGGCAGCGGCGTCATCGTCAACGACCAGGGCGACATCCTCACCAGCCTGCACGTGGTCACGCAAGCCACCGAGATCAAGCTCACCTTCGCCGATGGCAGCGAGTCGCCCGGCCAGATCGCGACCGCGCAGCCCGAGCAAGACATCGCCGTGCTGCACGCCGCCAAGCCCCCGGCCCAACTCGTCCCGGCCACGCTCGGCAGTCCCGGCGCCATGCGCGTGGGCGACGAGGCCTATGTCGTCGGCAACCCCTTCGGCCTCTATAGCTCGATGAGCGCGGGCGTCATTTCGGGCTTCGGGCGGGCCTTCCAGCCGGTGGGCAGCCAGTACAAACTGCAAGACTTGATCCAGATCGACGCGGCGGTCAATCCCGGCAATTCGGGCGGCCCGCTGCTCAATCGCTACGGCGAGGTCATCGGCATCGTCACCGGGCTGGTCAACCCGACAGCCCAGAACTTCTTCGTGGGGGTGGGCTTCGCCGTGCCCATCACCACCGCGGGCGGCGCGGCGGGCGCGCCGCAATATTAGACGCCAGACTATCGAAGGAGACGCGCATGGATCAGCGGACGAACGGCAAACCCGGCTTGCCGATGGAGCGGGTGCTCTACGAAGTCAAGAAGGTAATCGTCGGCCAGGATCACCTGCTGGAGTCGCTGGTCGTCGCGCTGCTGGCGCGCGGGCATATCCTCGTCGAAGGCGTGCCGGGGCTGGCGAAGACGATGGCGATCAAGACCCTGGCCGAGGCCATCGGCGGCGAGTTCAAGCGCATCCAGTTCACCCCCGACCTGGTGCCCGCCGATCTGGTCGGCACGCGCATCTACAACCAGAAGACGGGCGAGTTCAATACCTCGCTCGGCCCGGTCTTCACCAACCTGCTGCTGGCCGACGAGATCAACCGCGCCCCGGCCAAGGTGCAAAGCGCCCTGCTCGAAGTGATGCAGGAGCACCAGGTGACCATCGGCACCGAGACCTTCCGGGTGCCCGACCCCTTCCTGGTGCTGGCGACGCAGAACCCCATCGAGACCGAGGGCACTTACGCCCTACCCGAAGCCCAGGTCGACCGCTTCATGCTCAAGGTGCTGGTCGGCTACCCCAGCCCCAACGAGGAATTCGTCATCGTCGAGCGCATGACCGGCTTCCTCGAAGACGTGCAGAAGGTGCTGACCACCGACCAGTTGCTGGAGTTGCAGCGGGCCGCCGACCGTGTTTACGTGGACCCGGCCCTGATCCAGTACGCCATCCATGTGGTGAGCGCCACCCGGTCGCCCAAGGCGATCGGCTTGAAAGAGTTGCAGCCCTACATCATGTTCGGGGCCAGCCCGCGCGCCTCGATCAATATCGTGCGGGCGGCGCGGGCGCTGGCCTTCGTGCGCGGGCGCAGCTATGCCCTGCCGCAAGACGCGCTGGATATGGTCCGCGACGTGCTGCGCCATCGCATCGTGCTCTCGTATGAGGCGCTGTCCGACAACCTGAGCAGCGACGACCTGTTGACCAAGATTCTCGACCGCATCCCCGTGCCGCAGGTGCCTTTGCATGAATACGCCGACCGCCGCGCGCACGCCTGAGCGCGTCCTGCAACGCCTCGACTGGCAGGTCATCCGCCGGTTGGACGGCCTGCTGCAAGGCGACTACCGCACGCTGTTTTACGGCTACGGGGTCGATTTCGCCGACCTGCGCGAATACCAGCCGGGCGACGACGTGCGCTATATCGACTGGAACGTGACCGCGCGGATGGCGACGCCCTACGTGCGCCAGTATGTTGAGGACCGCGAAGTCACCGCCTGGTTCCTGCTCGACCTCAGCCCCTCGATGGACTTCGGCAGCGTGCAGAGCCTGAAGCGGTCGGTGCTGATCGACTGCGTGGCGACCCTGGCGCGGCTGCTCACGCGCCACGGCAACCGCGTCGGCGCCATCTTCTACGGCAACGGCGTCGAGCGGACGATCCCGGCGGGCAGCGGGCGGCTCCATGTGCTGCGCCTGATCAACGACCTGCTCCGGCACCCGCCGTTGCCCAAGGCTCCGTTCACCGACCTGACGCCGCTGGTCCAGGCCGGGCTGCACACCATCCGGCGGCGCACGCTGATCTTCATCGTCTCGGATTTCATCAGCGCGCCGGGCTGGGACCGGGCCCTCCGTTTGCTGAATCAGCGGCACGAGGTCATCGCCATCCGCCTGTGGGACCCGCGCGAAATGGAGCTACCCGACGCGGGGCCGCTCATCCTGGAGGATGCCGAGACGGGCGAGCAGTTGTATGTGGACACCCGCGACAAGGCGTTCCGCAAGCGGTTCCAGGAGGCGGCCCAGCAGCGCGAAGCCGCCTTGCAGGAGACGTTCAAGCAGGCCGGGGTCGATACCCTGGCCCTCTCGACCGACGAGGACCTGGTCCGCGCCATCGTGCGCTTCGCCAC
>CBJNAR010000142.1:0-7337 GCA_966434075.1 uncultured bacterium | reverse complement strand
TCAGCGCGGTCAGGTAGTACGGTCCCATATCGAACAGCGGTCCCGCGCCCGGCTGGTAGAGGAACTCCGGATCGGGGTGCCAGTTTTCCGGGCCATGACTGAGCATGAACGCCGTGGCGGCCACCGGGGTGCCAATCCAGCCGTCGTCGATCAGCTTGCGGCAGGTCTGTAAGCCGCCGCCCAGGAACGTATCGGGGGCGCCGCCCACGCGCAGCCCGGCGGCCCGCGCCCGTTGCAGGATCTCCTGCCCTTCGGCGCGGGTCAGCGCCAGCGGCTTCTCGTTGTACACCGACTTGCCCGCCGCCAGCGCCGCCAGCGCGACCTCGCCGTGGGCCGCGGGGATGGTCAGGTCGACCACGATGGCGATCTCCGGGTCGGCCAGCAACTCCGCGGGGCTGCACGCGACCGGCACGCCATACTTGGCCGCCTGGGCCTCGGCCCGTTCCAGGATCACATCCGCACAGGCCGCGACTTCGAGCAAGTCGAAAGTCGGGCAGACGGTCAGGTAGATGCTGCTGATGGTGCCGCAGCCGATCACACCGATTTTTATCCGCCGGTTCTCCATATGCACCTCATCCTATCTGCTAATCACGCGCCAATTGCGCTGGTCCGCGGGCATGAAACGCCACGGCCCTATCGCTAGCCGACCCGGCAAGTCTCGTGCCGCTCATAATGCCCGCGCCGCGGGCCATCGACGAGGCCGGCGTGTCCCTAATGCTGCAAGGTGATCCGGCAGTTGGGGAAGAAGCTGTGGCCGATGAACTTGCTGGTCTGCCCGCGCGTCACGTTGTTGCCAGGGCGGAACGTGCCGTCGCTGTAGCCGCCCACCACCCCGTGAGCCGCCGGGCAGCGCCTGCCCCTGGCCGCCGCCGTGGCCGAAGCACCGGCCCCTCCAGGCACTGTGCCCGCCCCGCGCTAGGCGGTCCGGCCCTCCAGCCGCGGGCGCGCGAGGGGGCCGAAGCCCGCGTTGGCCCGCTGCTCAACCACCAGGCCATCCCCGGCGAAGCGGCAGGTGAGCGTCAGCGCGAACGGCGTCTCATAGAACCAGAGCTTCGCCGTATAGGTCGTGCCGTCCGTCCAGGCGCCGCTCGCGCCGATCTTCCACGGTTCCGCAGGCTGTTCCGCGAGCGGATGCCGGGCGTCGAGCGGACTCAGCGCGCTCTCGCCCCCCCGCCACTGTCCATAGCCACAGACGATCTGCTGATACTGGCCGCCAAGGTGGACGGTGATCCGGGCCTCAGCGGGATCAAAGTCGAAGCGGATCATTTCGATCCCATCCGGATTAGCGGTCACGGCGTAGGACCGGCCTGACACGCGGGCAGCCGTGGGCGAGGATGCCTCTCCCGGCGGAGGCAGCAGGTGCAGGCTCGCCAGCTTGCCGGCCAGGGCCGCCTGCGCGGCCTTGTCGTCCGGCAGCGGCGCGGCGCCCATGGCGGGCAGCAGGTGTTGCCAGACCAGGTCGAGCGGCGGTTGCATATCGTCCAGCCCGCCGGTGATCGCCAGGACGGCATCCTGGTCGGGCATGACCACGCAGTACTGGCCGAAGGCCCCGTCGCCGCGGTAGGCGTTGTGGCGGCAGCGCCAGAACTGGTAGCCGTAACCCTGTCCCCAGTCGGGGTTGTCCGCCGGGCCATTGTCCACCTGGGGCGCGGTGGCCGCATCCACCCAGGTTTCCGGCAGGATTCGGGCGCCCTGCCACATGCCCCGCTGTAAGTAGAGCTGGCCGAAGGCGGCGATGTCCGCCGTGGTGGTGCTCAAGCCCCAGCCACCCACGTCGATGCCCTGCGGCGAGGTCTCCCAGCGTGGGTTGGCGATGCCCAGCCGCGCGAACAGGCGCGGCTGCAGGTAGTCGATCATGCGCCCGCCGGTCAGCTTTTGCACGATCGCCGACAGCATGTAGGTCGCACCGGTGTTATAGAGAAAGTGCGTGCCCGGCGTATACTCGACGGGCTGCGCCAGGAAGCCCTGCACCCAGGTGCGGCCCGGCTGCTCGGCCATCGGCCCCGTGGTATCCTTCGCGTGGCCGGTGGTCATGGTCAGCAGATGGCGCACGCGCATGGCCCGTAAGTTGGCACTCGGTTCCGGCGGCGCGTCGTCGCCGAAGAAGCCCAGCACCGGGTCGTCCACCGCCAGCCGGCCCTCAGCCACCAGCAACCCGATGGCCGTCGAGGTGAAGCTCTTGCTCAGCGAGAACAGCGTATGCGGGTCAGCCGGGCGGTAGGGGTCCCACCAGCCCTCGGCTACCACCTGGCCGTGGCGCAGCAGCATGAAGCTGTGCAGCGCGTCGAGGTCGCGGTCCACCGCCTCGACAAAGGCGAGGATCGCGGCGGAGGGGATGCCCTGGGCTTCGGGCGTGCTGCGCGGCAAGGCGGGTGTGTCGGTCATTTGGCGGCTCCTACTGGGATGATACGGGCGGCGTGGCGCGGGCCGGTTTCAAACCGGGCCCTACACCAGCATCTCGGTATAAGTTGTGGCCCTACGGCAATGCGCCGGCGGGCCGGTTTGCATCCGGCTCCTACACCGGCACAGCGTTACGGGTAGAAATACAGGTGCGGGCCGGTTTGCATCCGGCACCTGCGCCGGGCAAGCGCGGCGGCGGGCTACCCGCGGGTCACGCGGGCGGGCGCAGGCCCTCGACGGTCGCCAGCAGGTCGTCCACCTCGAACGGCTTGGCGACAAAGCCCGCGGCGCCGATCTCCTGCGCCCAGCGGCGGGCATCCTGCGCCGCCGTCATAACCACAATGGGCGGACCGCTGCCCTGCTCGCGCAAGCGCCGGGCGAAGCCCCACCCGTCGAGCACCGGCATGCGCATATCCAGCAGGATCAGGCTCGGATGCACTTGCTCCACCAGCGCCAGCCCCTCGGCCCCGTTGCCGGCCTGGACGACGGCGTAGCCCTCGAATTCGAGGATGTCGGTCACGGTGGACAAGATGCCGGGATCGTCGTCGATCACCAGGATGGGATGGTCAACCATGGCTAGCGCCTCCCTGCGCTGGGCCGGCTGGCGCCGCCGCGACCGGCGTAGCCTCCTGGGTGGGGGCCGCGCCCGGTTCCGACTCGCCGGGCGGGGCCGCGACGGGCAAGGCCACATGGAACGTGCTGCCGCGGCCCGGCGCGCGGGTGGCCCAGATGTGCCCGCCGTGCTGCTCGGCAATGCCCCGGCAGATGAACAGGCCCAGGCCCATCCCGGCGAAGCGCCGGTCGTCTACGTTCGTGCCGCGATGGAAGCGCTCGAACACGTGCGGCAGGTCCTCGGTCGGGATGCCGATACCGGAATCGGTCACGCTGAGATGGTTGGTGCCGGCCTCCTGCCAGACCTGCACCCGCACCGGCCCGCCCTCCGGGCTGTACTTGACGGCGTTCTCCACCAGGTTTTCGATCAGTTGCATCATGCGTACCGGGTCGTAGACGCCCGTTACCGGGCCGGCGGCGTCTACCCGGCACGGGTGGCGCGGCCCGGTGTGCCGGGCGCAGATCTCCTGCGCCAGCGCCACCAGGTCCACCTCCTCGCGCTGGCCCACCAGCCGGCCCTGTTCGGCGCGGGCGGCGTCGAGCAGTTCGAGCACCAGCGTCTTGAGCCGTTGCGCCTCGCGCACCAGCCGGCGGATGCCCTCGACATCGGCGGGCGCGCCGGGCGTGCGCACTGCGCGGCGTTCCAGCAGTTGCGCCTGGGCCACCAGCGTGGTCAGCGGCGTCTTCAGGTCGTGGGCCGCCGCCGAGAGGAAATCTTCCTTGAGCCGGGTCACCTCCTCGCGGGCGCGCACGCGGGCCGCCTCGTCGATCAGGGCGCGGCTTTCCAGCACCACGGCGGCCTGGTCGGCCAGCAACTGCACCAGCGCCAGGTCGTCCTCGGCGAAGACCGGCGCCCGTGAGGAATAGACGACCAGGGCGCCGAGGCGTGTGTCGCCCGCCGTGATCGGGGCGACCAGCACGGCCATTACGTCGTAGAGCTGGTGGGCCTCGGCCTGCACCGGGTTCGTCAGGTCCACCTCGGGCCGGAACAGCGGTTGCTGAGTCAAGAATGCCCGACCGGTGATCGTCTCCGGCGTGGGCGCGAGATCGATCGTCCGGCCCTGGTAGGTGAATTGCAAGACCCCGGCGTCTGCATCCCACACGCCGATGCTGGCATGGGACGCGCCCAGCGAGGTGGCCGCGCCGCGCTCCATCTCGCGCAGGATGGCCGGGGTGTCGGGCAGCCGGGGCAGCTGGGCAGCCCGGCTGAGGAACCGGCGCAACTCCGGCTCCTGCCACGCCCGGCGCAGCAGCGACGGCGGCGCGAAGCCGAGGAAATAGCAGACACCCGACGCCAGTCCCGCCACATCGGCCAGCGCGCCCCACAGCCCGGCCCACGCCGGGACGAACAGGCGCAGGCCGGCGAACACCAGATCCACGCAGAGCCAGATCGAGCCCGCCGCCGCCAGCCGCAGCCGCCGCCGCGTCACCCCGTTGGACGCCCGCGACTCGCGCACGAACGCCACCACGCCGTACAGCAAAAACCCGATCAGGTAGATCAGTTCCAGCAGCGCAAAGCCCGGCGGCGGTTCAGGGGCCAGCACAAAGGTGCCGATCACGCTGACGGCCAGGCCGCCCAGCGCCAGCCGCATCAGCCAGGGCGCCACCTCGGCAAAATCGTCGACCAACCGCATCGACATATAGGCCAGGCTCAACAGCAGGGCGCCGTTCACCGAGTTGATCAGCGTGTTGTTCTGCGGCAAGAGGCCCACGGCGACGCCGGTGCTCGACGCGATAATCACGGTGGACACGGTGAAAAACAGCGCGATATCGATATTCGTCCGCAACGGGCGCCGGATTGCCGTGGCCGCGGTCTGGACGAAGATCACGATATAGACGAACCAGGACAGGTATTTGATCAGGTCGTCGGCGCTCATGATGTTTTCACGCAGGTGTAAGCCGAGTGGGTCCGCGACTCGCTATGCTGCGCCGCCTGGATAGCGAACCCGGCGCGGGCGAGCATCGGTTCGAGCAGCCAGCTAAAGGTGCTGTACTCCTCGCGCAGGTGGGTCGCCAGTTCGGCGCGCGTCCAGCCCCCCGCCGGATCGGCGGGCGCCTTCGCCAGCCAGGCGCCAACCACCTGCGGCGTCTCGGCGAGATCGCAGGAGAAGATCAGGTCGCGGATGACCAGGACGCCGCCCTCCCGCAGCATGGCGGCGATCCGGGCCAGGGCGAGGGCCTTCCAGAAATCGGGCAGGTGGTGCAGGGCGTGACGCGAGTAGACAAAATCGGCGGGGGCGCCCTGATGCGTGTAGCTGAGGAAGCCCGCCTGCACGCACTCGATATTCGCCACGCCACACGCGGCGGCCTTTTCGCGCAGGCGGGCGAGCATCACCGGCGACACGTCCACGGCCACCACGCGGCGGCAGTACGGCGCGGCGGCCAGGGCGAAGGTGCCGGTGCCCGCGCCGAGGTCCACCAGGGTATCGCCGGCGGTCAGGCCCTGGGCGCGGAGCAGCGCCAGGTCCTCCGCCGGGTCGGTTCCCGCCTTCGCGTCGTAGGTGGGCACATAGCCAGGATCGAGATGTTCGCGGCCCGCGTGGGCCAGTTCGTCGAGGAACCAGGACGGCGTGTCCATGGGTTGTGTGCGCGTCTCCTTCAGGGGGCCGGGGGGCTGCGTCGCCTCTACCCACCGGCTCCGGTTACGGCGCGAACCACAGGTCTACAATGGCGCGGTCCACGAAGGCGCCTTGCTGCAACTTTAATGCCACAGATTCGGACAGGCGCCACGAGCAGGGATCAGGTCAGGGCGATCCTTCGCCGTCGCCGTGGGCGATCAGCGGGGTGAGCACCAGCGGGGCGATGTTGGGGTAGCCGGCGATATGGGGTTCGAGATCGGCGGCGCGGCTGGGCAGGCAGACCCAGAAGACGGGGTGCGCCTCCTGGTGATAGGCGGCAGCGCGGGCCGCGAGATCGCCGGGCGGCGCCGACGCCGGGTCATGGACGACAACATGCACCACGCGCGGGTCTTCGTTAGGGCCGGGACGCAGCAGCACGTGCGCGCCGCCCAGCGTGGTGCCGCGCCCCCCCGGCGGGAACGGCTCGGGCTGCCAGTGCAGGATGGCGCCGCCCTGGGCGGCCAACTGTTGCTCGATGTGCAGGCGGGCCTCTTGCGCCAGAATCAGCGCGCGATAGCCGGGGATGGGCAGCCCGCGCAGGCGGGGATAGCCGGCCTCCGGATCGAGCAGCGCATAGCCCTGCGCGGCGGGCAGATAGACCCCGCGATAACGCAGGAACGGGATCGGCAGCTTGACCAGTTGCAGGTACCCGGCGGCGACGAGGCGGCGCAGCACGGGATCGCCCGGCACGCGCAGGCCCAGCAGCGCGCAGTGGTGGCGCACCTGCGGGGCACCGGCCAGGCCGACCGCGCCGATCCAGCGCACGATCTCGCCCGTGGCGTCAGCCGGCGCGGCATGCGCGGCCAGGAAGGAGTCAGTCGTCGCGTCGCGCATGGTGCATTGGGCCGGCAACAGGGGCCGCCTGTAGGGGCCGGTTTGAAACCGGCCTGGTTCCCACCCGCGCCGGGATCACAGGGTGGCGCCGAGGATCCACGGATCGAACTCCTCCTCGCCAATGCCCTGGGCTTCGCTCTTGCTGGCCTGCCCGGAGGCGACGGCCAGCAGCAGATCGACGATCTCGCGGGCCACCGTCGCCAGGGGCACGCCGTCGAGCACCACCCCGGCGTTCACATCCATATCGTCGCCCATGTGCTCATAGGTCACGCTGTTGGTGGCGATCTTGATGCTGGGCGCCACGGCGCAGCCAAAGCAACTGCCGCGCCCCGTGGTGAAGGCCACCAGATTGCAGCCCCCCGCCACCTGCCCGGTCACGGACACCGGGTCGTAGCCGGGCGTGTCCATGAACACGAAGCCGCGCCGGTGGATGCGCTCGGCGTAGCGGTAGACGCCGTTCAGCGGCGTGCTGCCCGCCTTGGCGACGGCGCCCAGCGATTTCTCGTGGATCGTGGTGAGGCCGCCCGCCTTGTTGCCGGGCGTGGGGTTGTTGTCGAGTTCAAACCCGTGCATGGCCGCGTAGTTTTCCCACCAGCGGATGCGCTCCAGCAACTGCGCGGCCACCTCCGGCGCGGCGGCCCGGCGGGTCAGCAGGTGCTCGGCCCCGTAGATTTCGGGCGTCTCGGCCAGCACCACCGTGCCACCCTGGGCCACCAGCCAGTCGGCGGCCAGACCCAGCGCCGGGTTGGCCGTGATGCCGGAGAAGCCGTCGCTGCCGCCGCATTGCAGCGCCAGCACCAGCTCCGACGCCGGCACCGGCTCCCGGCGCGCCCGATCCGCCGCGGCCAGCAGCGGTTCCAGGGCGACCAGCCC
>CBJNAR010000141.1:0-7343 GCA_966434075.1 uncultured bacterium | reverse complement strand
TGTTGGCCGCCTGCACCTCGGCGATGGGCACCCCAGCCAGGCGGGCCAGCGCGTCCTCGATCAGGCTCTCCTTGACGCCGGTGCGCATCTCGCCGGTAGCGATCTTGATCAGGTAGCGGGCCTCGCCGGGCAGGGCGCGCGCCAGCAGCGCGCGCATCAATTCGGCCTTCGCCAGTGTGCCCGCCGTGGCGGCAATGGTGTCGTAGGTGGCCTGGACCTCGGCCAGGGTGAGCGGCGGGCCGGGGTTGGCGGGCGTGGGCGGCAGCACGGCGGCAGCCACGTCGCCGATGTCGCCGTAGCGCACGTGCAGCGGGCCGTAATCTTCGGGCGCCAGCCCGGCGAGCGCGCAAATGATGGCGATCAGGGTGGCGCCGCCGATGTTGAGCGTGCGCGCGTCGTAGGCGGGGAAGGGCCGACCGCTCAGGAAGCGTGCCGCGATGGGCAGCGCGGCATCGTCCAGCCCGCCCAGGTAGCCGCCGAGGATGGCGGCTTTTTCCAGCCGCTTGGATGTCGCGCCCGCGGCATCCGCCGTGACGACCAGATCGTGAAAGGGCGCGTCCGTCATGCGGGCCGGTTAGCCCCGGTCGCCGCGCAGCACGTTGCGCTCGGGCGGCGCGGGATCCGTGCCGCCGGTCGCGGCGCCGCGCTGGCCGTAGCCGTAGTTATAGCGCGCGGGCGGCGGAGCGCCGGGCGCGGGCGGGCCGTAGCTGCCGTAGCCGGTGCCGACACTGACGCTGCGCGGCACGGTCCCGCGGGTGATGGTGATCGGCGCGCTGGCGCTGACCGTCGAGATGGCGGTGCGGGCCTGGGCCTGGATCAAGTAGTTGCCCGGCGCGGCAAATTCGCCCTGCAACGTGCCCCCGTCCCACAGCAACTGGTGGTCGCCCGCGGCGCGCGGCGAGGACCGCAGCAGCGTCGTGACCACGTGCCCGGCGCTATCCACCACTTGCAGCGTGGTGCGCGCCCGCTTCGAGAGCGAGTAGGTAATCAGCAGGCGGTCGGCCTGCCCGGTGCTGTAGCGGCCCGGCCCGAAAGACGGCCGGTCGGTCGCCAGCTTGAGCGAGACCGACGAGAACCAGCCGCCGAAGATCACCCAGGCCAGCACAATCAGCGCCAGCGCCGTGGCCGTGCCGGTGATCGGCAGGTCGGGGAAGCCGGACGTGCCCAGGTCGTAGCGCAGCTTGCGGTCGATGGGGGTCACGTTGCCCGCCTGGTCCTGGGCCTCGATGTGAATCGTGTTCTCGCCCACCACCAGGTCTACCGGCGTATCGAAGCGCCCCTGCTGATCGACGCCCACCTGCCGGCCCTGGATCGACAGCTTCACGCCGGGATCGGTGCGCCCGTAGAGATGCACCTGGGCTTCGTGGACCGTGGTACCGTCGGCCAGGCTGTCGATCTGCACACTGGGCGGGCGCGTATCCAGCGTGGCGTGCTGCTCGACCCGCGCCTTGTTGCCGACCGGGTCGGTGGCCTCCACGGTGATGTTGTTCGCGCCCTCGTCCAGCACCACATCGACGTGGAAGCGGCCGTCGGGGCCAGGTGCCGTCTCCTGGTTATTGACCCGCACGGTTGTGCCGGGGTCCACGGTGCCGGAGACGGTGACCAGTTTCTGGTTGGTCCAGGCGCCGTCGGCGGGCGTGTCGATCTTGATCGCCGGGGGCTGGTCGAGCAGATCGACGGTGCGGCTGACGCTGGTCTCGTTGCCGCTGCTGTCACGCACGAGCAGCTTGAACGTGTTTGTCCCGTGCTGCAACTGGCGATGCAGGGTGAAGCCGCCGCCGCTGTCTGCGGTCAGCACTTCGCCGCCGTCGGAGAACTGGACGGTGGCCCCCGCCTCGGTGACGCCCTGGACCACCAGGTCGTTGCTTTTCAGCTTCTGCCCGTCGGTCAGGTTAACCAGCTTGACCGCGGGCGGCGTGGTATCCACCGTCACGGTGACGCTGCCGCTGGTCGAGCGGGCCGGGCCTTTGGCTGTTATGTCAAGACGATAAGCGCCGTCGGCGGCGATGCTGCCGTTGTCGGTGGAGCCGTCCCAGAGGATGAAGTGGGCGCCGGCGCTCTGCTGCTTGGCGGTCAGCAGGGTCTTGACGACGGCGCCCGCGCTGTCGTAGACCACGGCGTTGATGCTGGCTTCTTCGGACAGGTCGTAGTTGGCCGTGACCGCCCCCGTGACCGGGCCGCCGTCCGCCGCCGTGGGATCGACTCCTGGATGCGGGGCGAAAGTGCCGACATTGGCGCGCACCACCAGGGTGGGCGTGCGCAGCCATTGCAGCGGGAACATGATGGCGAGCAGCAGCAAGGCGCCGCCGATGAGCAAGCGCGACAGCCAGGTGTCGGCGAAGTGTCCGGCCTGACCCGGCGCGGGCGAACCGATGCTGTTGGGGGTGTGCTGGCCGAAGAGGCGCAACCCCCCTCCGCCGGAGCGGCCGGCGCCGGTGTTCGTTACGCGGTTGGCGGCGCCGGTCTTCGTATTCTGGCTGGATCGGTTGCCCATGGGTCAGTCCAATTCAATCGCGATTTCGCGCGGCGGCGGGCCGGGGGCGGGCGTCACACCCGCGCCGGCACTACCGGTCCGTTCGCGCATCGCGCCGGCAGGCCCATCCCCGTCGTCCGCGGGCGAAGCGGCGGGCACCGCCATCAGCAAGTCAATCAGGTCGTCGTTCTCGTCCACCGGCTCGGTGGCGGGCGGCAGGGGCGCCTCCATCCCAGCCTGAGCCGCCCAGGCGGGCACGAAGCGCCCGGTCTTGATCGGCGTGAGGTCGGGCGGCGGCAGCACGGGCGGCGGCGCCGGGTTGATCCGCTCGCGAGGTGCCGCAGGCCGGCGGCGCGCGCTCGGCGGCAGCGGCTGGGCCACCAGCACCAGCCCGATCAGGCCCAGCACGGCGGCGCTGCTCAGCACGAGCTTCATGCTCAGCAAGTTGGCGGCGTTTTGCAGGCCCAGGCTGCTCAGCGGGCGGCCCACGGCGAACGGCACCAGCAGCAAGGCCGCGCCCAGCACAATCGCCCCCACACCCACCGGCACGATGCCGGTCCACCAGACGCGGGCGGCCAGGCGCAGCCAGAGCGGCGGCGCGTCTTCCAGGTCGTGCAGCACCAGGCGCGAGCGGCCCCACCCCGCCAGCCAGCCCGCGGCGGCCCCCGCCCCGGCCACCGCCGCGATCTGCAGCAGGTTCCCCAGCAACTCGCTGGAATTGGGAGCAAAGGGCGCGCCGATGAGCATGACCGTGTCCAGCGACCCGGCGCCGGCGAACCGCGCGGCCACGCCCGCGGGCGTACCGGGGCTGCCTTGCAGCAAGAGCAGGTCGAGTGGGTTGCCGCTCATGGCGGCGTAGAGCTTGATCCAGAGCGCCGTCACCAGCCCGGCCACGGCGCCGCGCCGCGCGCCGGAGAAGATCCCCGCCAGCAGCGGGATGGCGAACTCGACATGCAGGGCGGCCAGCACCGGACTCCAGACGATCAGCAACGCCAGCGGCAGGTGGTTCAGGATCAGCCGGTGCGGGATGATCGCGACGGCGACGAACAGCACCATCAGGTACGGCGAGAGTTGCCAGATGGGATAGGCCAGCACGGCGACCATCGCCAGGTAGGCGCCGATGGTGCTCCAGAGGCCGATGCCAAGCACGGCCAGCGGCAGCAGCGCCCGCCACTCCATCGGGTAGTTGGGCAGCAACTGCGAGGCCAGGACGGCCCCGGCCATGCCGGCGGCCAGCACGGCGCGCTCCAGCACAGCGGGACCTTTATAGACGATGACGCTAGCTTGTGCTTCCATGGTTAGCTATCAGCTTTCAGCCGTCAGCTTTCAGGTATTAACCGTCAGCGACGAGACCCGATCTTGAGCGACAAGCATCCGGCCGCCGGATGCTCTATTGAATACCATTCGCTATCAGCCCCCTGACCGGCCACGGTTTCGTGGGGCCGGCGGGCCGGTTTGCAACCGGCCCCTACATCGCAAAATCACAACGGTCGCCTGTTAGTCCGCCATCAGTCAACTCAACTACATACCTTCTTACAAAAGAACCTGACGGCTGAAAGCTGACGGCTCGTTACCTTCGCCGCGACGCCGGGCGGGCGCGGGTGCGCGCCCAGTCGCGCAGGGCGCCGATCTCCTCGCGCATGGTCTGCGAGAGGGGAATGGAACCTTGCAGCGAATGGAGAATATCCGCGTTGGTCAGGTCGCGGCCCGCCTCGAAGGCGTCGTAAAGGCCGCCGATGACCGCCTGCTCGATTTCCGCGCCGCTCAGCCCGGCGGCGGCCGCGGCCAGCCGGTCCAGGTCGAATAACTCGGGATCGCGGCGGCGCTTCAGGATATGGATGGCGAAGATCTCGCGTCGCTCCTGCTCGGTGGGCAGGTCCACGAAGAAGATCTCGTCGAAGCGCCCCTTGCGCAACGCCTCCGGCGGCAGGCTGCCGACGTTGTTGGCCGTGGCGATGACGAACACGGGCGAGGTCTTCTCCTGCATCCAGGTCAGGAACGAGCCGAACACGCGCGCCGCCGTGCCCGCGTCCGACCGGTGCGACGAGGCCACGCCGGCCAGTCCCTTGTCCAGCTCGTCGAGCCAGAGGATGGCCGGGGCGATGCTCTCCGCCGTCGCCAGGGCCGCGCGCATGTTCTCCTCGGACGAGCCCACCAGTTCGCTGAACACCTTGCCCAGGTCGAGCTTGATCAACGGCAACTGCCACAGGCTGGCGACCGCCTTGGCGACCAGGCTCTTGCCGCCGCCCTGCACCCCCAGCAGCAAGATGCCGCGTGGCTCTGGCAGGCCGAACTCCCGCGCGCTGGCGCTGAAGGCCAGGGAGCGGGTGCGCAGCCACGCCTTCAACTCGTCCATGCCGCCCACATCCTCGAACACCTCGGGCGCCCGATAGTACTCCAGGATGCGCGAGCGGCGGATCAGTTGCTCCTTCTCGGCGATCACCAGGTCCACATCCAGGCGGCGGGTCACGATGAGCGAGCGGGCAAAGGCGTTCTCGGCCTCGGCCAGGGTCAGCCCCTGGGCCGCCTTGAGCACCCGCTCCCGCGTCTGCGGGTCCAGCCCCAGGCGCAGCGCCGAGCGCCGCTCCACCGAGTTGATCACCACGTTCAGCGACTGGTCCAGCTCCTCCAGCGAGGGCAGGCCATAGTTGACCACGGTGATATCCTTTTCCAGCTCGGCGGGGAAGCGCAGCACCGGCGACAGCAGCACCAGCGTCTTGTGGCTCTCCTTGAGCACGCGGGCCAGGTCGCGCAGCTTGCGCGTGACCACGGGCGTGCCGGGCGTGGGGCGGGTATCGTCGATGTAGGGGTGGAAGTCCTTGAGCAGGAAGATGGCGGCTTCGCGGCAGTTCTGCACGAAGTCGAGCGCCTGGAGCGGGTCGCGCGCCGCGGGGTCCGCGGGCACCATCTGGCCGGTGCCGTCACACGCCTGCACGCCCTCGGTGCACGTCCACACGAACAGGCGCTTATCCCGCCGGGCTGCAATCGAATGCAGCAGCGTTTCAACCCGGCGCTCTTCCCAGGCGACGATATAGATCAGTGGATAACGGGCACGAACAAGCGTCTCCAGCTCGCCTTCTTTGCTGGTGACGGCAGCAGGAGGGGCAGGTCCGGGGCCAGGGTTTAATGCAGGTAGACGCATGCGCGCTCCTTTGAGTGTAGTGCTATTGTAGCACCCCACTCCGCTTATGTCAATAGGAACGCAAAGCAGCCCAGAAGCGCGCGCAGACGCCCGGCGGACGCGCCCGGAGGCTCAAGCCTCCGGCTACCGCAACGAAGGCCGCCTGCGCGGCCTCACGTCTCAGCCCGCGCAGGCGGGCTTCGTACACGTAGCCCGCCCGTTCACGGGCCGGGCGCTGGCCCCCGCCGCGACGCCCAATCTTCAGCCCATCCGCCCCCGGTCCGGCGCTTGCCGGGTCCCGGTAGATGCGCTACAATACGCGGCGATTTGACCCGCTGACCCGGTTCCCGTCCTGTGCGGCATGGGAATCGATTCGCGCCGCCCTCGCAGCACCGAAGGAGAGTCACCGATGGACCAATCGACGCCGATCCCTGAACAGGCAGGTGCAGAAGAGATGAGCGACTGGGACATCGGGCGCTATAACCGGTCGCGCCCCTGCATCCGGTGTGGTACCCCCATGTTAAACGTCGAATTCGGTCCGACCTACGGCAGTAATCCTCTGATCTTATCTCGCGGCGCGCCCCAGTTGCAGACCGGGCTTAAGGCGCTCATGTGCATCGAATGCGGCTACACGGAGCTATGCGCGGCGCATCCCCAGAAGCTGAAGACGCTATGGGAGCAGCAACACGGGCGCTAAGCGGAGGGGGATAGGCGAATGTTGAATGATAAACGAATCTTGCGGGCCACCAATGCCACCTGGGTCGCGCTGTCCGTCGTCTGTGTCGGGGACGAAATAGTACGCTTTTTTCGGGGCGAGGCGACGCCCCTGTTTCCCGTGGGGTTGGTCGGCGGCGTCCTTGTTTGGGTCCTGATTTATCTGCGGGCCAATGCCGAGCTACATGGCGGGAACGGGTAACGCTGAATGCAATTACGCCCCCGCCGGGTTCTTCGCTCACGGGCGACAAGCGTATGCACGGATGGGCTTGGCATAGTTTGTGTAGGTAGGGCCGGACAACCGTATTGCGAGAGAGGGGGCATGTGTATGGATACGACCAAGGACGAAGGCCGCGAGACGCCGGGCAGCGGGTTCGACGCCGTGTACGAGGATATTGCCGGGAATATGGTGGATACTGCCGTGGAGCGCGCCGCCGATCCCGCCGAGGTGCCGGTGCCGGACCCCGCTGCCGAGGATGTGTACGAGGAAACCGCCGAGAAGCTGATCGACGGCATGGTGGAGGAGCGCGACGACGCGCCGGGCGCGCTCGCCGACACGGACGAGGCGCCAGAACGCTAGCGGGCGGAAGGTAGGCCGGGCCGCGCGAAGGAGGGGCATCATGGCACAGATAGCGGTAGTCACCGGGGCGGGCAGCGGAGTCGGGCAAGCCGTGGTGTGGCGGCTGGCGCGCGCCGGGTGGGGCGTGGCCCTGGTGGGGCGGCGGGCGGCGACGCTGGACGAGACCATCCGGCAGGCGGGGCCGGGCGCCGGGCCGTTGCTGGCCCTGCCCTGCGACATCAGCGACCAGGCGGCGGTGGAGGCGATGCGCGACACGGTGCAGGCGCGGCTGGGGCCGGTGGATGTGCTGGTCAACGCGGCGGGCACCAACACGCCCCGCCGCAGCCTGGACCAGCTCGACGCCGAAGACTATCGTCGCGTCGTGCGCACGAACCTGGACGGGGCCTTCTATTGCGTGCAGGCGTTCTTGCCCGCCATGCGCGAGCGCCACACCGGCACCATCGTCAACATTGTCT
>CBJNAR010000140.1:0-7360 GCA_966434075.1 uncultured bacterium | reverse complement strand
ACCAGCGTCGTCGCTGGGACTTCTACTCGCATAAAGCTGCTGTACACCGGTTTGGGGCTCTTTGAGCATTAGTGTGCTAAGGTGCCCCGTTACAGGCCAGCAGGACCCGTAGTCGGAAGTGGGCATCATTGCCGAAGCCAAAGGCCCGCCGTTTCACCAACTTAATCTTGTTGTTCAGTCCTTCCACGGCGCCACTCGTTGTGCGCCGCACAAAGTAGTTCAAGATCGGCTCCTGCCAGCGCCCCACAAATTCTCCCACCTTCACCAGTGCCGCCACTCCGCTTGCGGCCATCGCGTCCAACCACGCCGTCAACTGCGTGGCCGCGCTCGCCCGATCCGGGGCCGTCGTGTAGATGGTACGTAAGCGTTCCTTCAGCGTGTGGGCCACATCTAAGGCCGGCACATACGCCTTCGCGATTTCCAGGTCGACCTGCTCGGCGGCTTCCAGGTCCTCGTCATTGCGTAAAAACAGGTGCCGCCGCGCTTGGAGCCAGGCCCGATCCTCGGCGATCATCTGCCGTTGCACCTCCCGTCGCACCGTGTTGAGCGCGTCATTGACATGCTGCTGGACATGAAAGCGATCACCGACCACGCGTGCCTGGGGGAACAGTTCGGCCGCCACCTCATGGTAGGCGGCCCAGAAGTCGGTCGCCACCTCCTCCACCGCCGCCCGTGCCGCCGCCGTCCACTGCGCGAAGTAGGCGCGTACGGTCGCTTTGTCCCGATCCGGCAGTTGCTCAATCACCTGGTGGGTATCGAGGTCCACCAGCACCAGTTGGTAGTGCCCGTGACCTTTGCGGGCGGCGATCTCGTCGATCCCCAGCCGTTTGATGAGTCGCTGCGGCGGCGCGCTGGGATAGGTAGCAGCCGCCTGGCGATAGACAATCCCCTCGACGGCTTTGTAGCCGTGCCGTTCGCGCGCGGCGGTCGCCGCGATGCTGGTCTCGCGCACGGCCGCCACGAGGTGCGTGGCATAGCGGGTGGTGGTGCGGGCATGGGGCGCGACAGCACTCAGGGGTTCGGTAAAGGGCCGCGCGCAGGGGCCACATTTGAAGCGGCGGCGGACCAGATGCAGCACGCTGCGCAAGTCGGCCCAGGCGAGATCGCGGACCAGCCGCACATGATACTGATGCACCTGGGCGGAAGGGTGCCCGCAGCGGGGACAGCAGGCGGTGGGCGCTGGCGAGTGGGCATAGATCAGCAGCCAGCCGAGCGTCCGCAGGAAGGTCATCTGCGTGACGTGCAGGTCGGGCAAATTCAGGCCGTGCGTCATGGCATGGGGATCACCAGCCTGGATGCATTCCAGGTCTGCGGGTATACTGGACATACGTGGGGGCCTCCTGGGCGATAGGGTGTTTGGATAACCTATCGTACCCCAGGAGCGCCATCCCGACAAGCTTTGCACACTTTTCCTCAAAGAACCAATGAATCAATCCTCTCCTACACGTGTAAACACCCACCCCAAAGGGGTAGTTGTTATTGGTGGTCTACTACTCGTACTCGTCGCACTTGGTGTTGGGAGCCAATATATCCAGCAACCAGTCTCAACTGGCAACTTGGCAGCTACTCAGCCAACGCAACAAACTGTTCCTACTCAAGAGCCTACTGAAGCACCTTCTACCTTAGTGCACCAAGCGAATTTTAACGGCTGGAATTACATTGCGCGGCGTAATGCAGATGGAACTGTTAATGCAGACGTACACTTCCCTAAGCAATCAGTCCATGATCTAGAGACATTTGCGGCTGTGAACCGAGCATTAATCCCAGATGTGAGCCGTCTTGATAGCCAACCCCACATCGTGATCACCATGCGCACTCCTACAAATCCGGAGCAATTTCGCTCCTGGGCATTGAATCACGGTCTTCAAGTGCAGGTTAACGGCCTACTCGTTCGCAATTTCCAGCACGAATTATCCGCCGGAGCAATTGCAGGAGAGCCGACAGATCCTCTTCCCTTAGATCGGCTTCAATCCTTTTCTGCTCCTGGCCGGCTGTTAGGTGTGTTCGGTGCACGAGCGACTATCCCTGCTGCCCAGTTGAGGTCATTAGCGGCCGATCCTCAGGTATTTATTGTCGACATTACGGAGGCAATTGTTCGTCACGATTTGGAAATTCACAACATTCCCCGCTCGCAGCAAGGAGTAGTTGCTACTGAGTCTGTTATATATGATATGGATAAGCTTGGGTTAGTACCTGATCCTACTCCACTACCGCTACCTGTAGGAACTGCCCAACCTACCATCCCTTCTAATCCATAAAATATATATGGGATAACCAAGCAGCACGCGGAGGCGCGGCCCACCTGGGCCGCGCCTCTTGTCGTTCCGGATCAGCCGACGGAAGCGGGCGACGGGGGCAGGATTTCGACGCGGGCCTGCCCTGCTGTTGCTTCGCGCAGCGCATCGGCCAGCGCGGCGGCCTGGGCCGTGGGCAGCCGGACCTCCAGGCTGACCTCGGCGGCGAAGGTCTCGTGCGTCAGGGCGCCGGCATGGG
Organism: uncultured bacterium; assembly: GCA_966434075.1. Lineage (GTDB taxonomy): Bacteria > Chloroflexota > Chloroflexia > QHBQ01 > JAICKM01 > JAICKM01. Next base: position 4,867 of record CBJNAR010000140.1, on the reverse strand, counting down.
CGGCGATCTGGCGGCGGCTCAGTTCATACGCCGCGTAGGGCACCGTGATCGCGAGGCGGGTATAGTCGATCTTTTCGGCGTGCGGGAGGACGGCCAGCACGGCCTTGGCCGCATCGCCGTAGGCGCGCACCAGGCCGCCGGTGCCGAGCAGGGTGCCGCCGAAGTAGCGCGTCACGACCACGATGATATCGCCCAGGCCGCTGCCGCGCACCACGGCCAGCACCGGGCGGCCCGCCGTGCCCGACGGCTCGCCCGCGTCGCTCTGGCCCTCCGTGGTGGTCGCGCCGTGGCCGATGCGGTAGGCGTAGACGTGATGGCTTGCGTCGGGCAGGGCCGCGCGGATGGCGGCGAGGCAGGCCCGCGCCTCCGCGACCGTGGCGGCGGGCGCGGCGTGGGCGATGAAGCGGGAATTGCTGACCCGGATCTCGGCGGTGGCGGGCGCCGCCGGGACCAGCCGGGGCGCGGCGGGTTCGGACATGGCATCTCCGGCGGGCGGCAGGCCCGCGCTCCCCCTAGTATAGCATAGCCCCCGCGCCGGACGCCGCGCACCGAACTGCGGTGGTGGCGCCCCAGCGGGCTACTGCTACAGCTTGTTTCCCTTCATTCAGCAATCAAATCTGCTATTAAGCATAATTTTCTCGTTTAGTGGCGGACTCGCGCAATAGATGTTATAATACTCGCCGGCGCAAAGATTACGAGGCGAAATTCAAGCCAAGCGTCATTAAACCCTCGCCTCGGATACCTGCCGCCGGGCCCGTACACTCCATCCACCGCGGGCACCCCCGGCTGCTCTACCTGGTAGCAGGCCCATCCCTGGCCGTCGCGGGCGCAACGGTCCAGGCTATCGTTACACCGTGGCCCTGTGGTACACCTCATTCGGCCTCCGTCCGGCCAACACACGCGCGTGGTACGCCGTCCCCAGCGTTTTGCGGTGCGTGCCTGGTTGTGCGCTGCCCGCTTTTCGAGTCCAACAGGTGCACAGGTCCTGGCCGGATCGCCCGGCACGATATCGCCGCGATCCCGGTCACAAGCTCGACCCTATCCGCTCCCGATACCCATCCATCGGCGCAGCGGCAGACGTGCCGTGCCGGAAGGCATCCGGCGGTGCCCGCGGAGACGCGGCGGGTACCCGGCTGGCGCCCACCCCGCGCACGGCTGGTAAGGAGGTTGGCCCCACTTTATCCCCCCAGGTTTGCCCGGCCCGGCATAGGCCCGCCCGCCGGCAATGACGCCCTTATTCGCTCGCTTTATTCAGGAGAGATATAGCAATGCGTTCCCGCAGAACTCCCTTGCAGATCCTCGGCATCGCGCTGGCGGCCGTCCTGGCCCTGACCACCGCGCTGACGGCGCAATTCACCGCCGCCGCCGGGCCCGAAACCCGCGAGGTCAGCTTATCGACCGCGCTGACCAGCGGCACCGCCTATGACCGCAACCCGTCGCTGCTGCGCGCCGCCGACGGCACCTACTACCTGTTCTTCGCCCGCAGCACGGTCGCTCCCTGCGTCCGCCCGAGCTGCAATCCCGACAACAACACCTACAACATCTTCTACATGACCTCCGCGGACGGCCTGACCTGGGGCGCACCCACCCAGCTCTCCGACCGCACCGGCATTGGCGGCACCTTCTATGGTCGCACCGTCGCCGCCACTCAGGACGCCGCCGGCACCATCTGGGTCTTCTGGGCCAGCGGCGGCAACAGCGCCGACCTCTACTACTACACCAATGCCGGCAGCGGCTGGTCGGCCCGCGCCCAACTGAGCGACGCGGCCTACTTCAACGCCGAAGCCGTCGCCACTCCCGACGGCAAGGTCTGGCTGTTCTACGAGGACGGCAGCACCACCGGCATCTATGCCCGCTACTGGAACGGCACCACCTGGTCGGCCCCGACGCTGGTGGCCGCCGGCATGTCGCTGCCCAAGGCCATCGTCGACGGCAGCACGTTCCGGCTGGTGATGGTCGACGGCGCCACCGGCACCGACTACATCACCTCGTCGGCGGACGGCGTTACCTGGACGGCCCCGGTCGCCGTGGCGGCGCCGGGCGGCGGCGTCACCAACTGGGACCCGACGATCTTCAAGGACGCCGCAGGCAAGTACAACATCTTCCTGGCGCCGGACCTGGGCACCGGGCCGCAGCGCATCGCCTGGACACAGTCGTGGCCGGGCAGCAACACCACGGTGACGGCGGCGCGCTACGGGACCAACGACTGGTGGGATTACTGGCCCGAGGCCGGCCAGATCGGCAGTGCCACCTACCTGTTCTACACCTCGGAGAAGGCGGGCACCACGCGGGGCAGCGGCCACATCCTGATGACCAGGATCTACTGGGACCCGGCCAGCAACCACTATGAGGCCATCCAGCCCGCCATCGACGCGGCGGTCCCAGGTGACACCGCCAACCTCGCCGCCGGCACCTACGCCGAGAGCATCGTGATCAACAAGGACAGCCTGACGCTGCAGGGCAACACCGCCGCCACCACGACCCTGCAAGGGGCGGGCACGGGCACGGGTATCGCCTTCAGCGGGGCGCGCAGCAACATCAGCATCAAGCGCCTGACCGCCACCAACTGGCAGTACGGCCTCAGCCTGCCCACCGGCCCGCTGAACACCGTGCTGATCGAAGACGTGGCCGCGGTGAACAACACCCTACACGGCATCTGGGTCCAGGCGTCCCCCATCAACGGAGTCACGCTGCGGCGGGTCAACGCCTCCGGCAACAGCGGGGGCACGGGCCGCGGCGTCTGGCTCATCAACGGCGCCAAGAGCAACATCACCATCGAAGACGGCACCTACAACAACAACGGCCTGGTCGGCATCGACATCAGCGACGGCAGCGTGACCGGGCTGGCCATCACCGGCAACACCGTCACCGGCAACGGCGACTCGGGCATCGGCGTGCTGGGCGCGCAGGGGACGGGCGCCAACCTGATCGCCAACAACACCGTGACCAACAATGGGCGCTTCGGCATCGAGATCAAGAACTCGGCGGGCAACGGCGCGCTGAGCGGCCCCGGCAGCGTGGTGGTGGAGAATAACACCGTCTCGCGCACGGTGGCCGCTACCCGCGTCGAAGACTACGCCGGCATCCTCGTGATCCGCCGGTCCCCGCAGGCGGGCGTCAACCCCGACCAGCCCAGCGGCATCGTGATCCGCAACAACCAGGTCAGCGGCTACCACCGCAAGCCCACCGGCTCGACCGGCGACGGCTTCGGCATCGTGGTCGAGGGCCTCAACGAGCAGGTGCTGGATAACACCGTCACCGGCAACGACGTGGGTATCCAGGTCCAGGGCGGCAACCCGTCGATCAACCAGCAGGGCACGGCCTACTTCGACCGGGGCAATGCCGCGGCGGGCAACGGCACGGTGACGGGCAATCGCATCACCGGCAACGACATCGGCGGGCGCAACGTGGGCGGCCCGGCGGCCAGCACCTTCAACGGCGAGAACAACTGGTGGGGCAGTGCCAACGGGCCCACCGCCCCCGGCAACACCTACAACGTGGGCGCGCAGGGCGACTCGGCGGTCAACGACATCGACTACGTGCCCTGGCTGGACGCCGCACCGCCCGCCGGGCAGCCGTTCGCCCCGGTCACAACGACCGACCCGCCCGGCAGCTACTCGTCCATCCAGGCCGGCGTCACCGGCTCCAATCCTAACGGCACCGTCAACGCCAAGGCCGGCACCTTCATCGAGAACGTGATCATCTCCAAGACGCTGACCGTGGCCGGGGCCGGACGCAGCACCATCGTTATCCCGGCAGTGTCCAACCCCAACTGCAACAGCGGCGGGAGCGGCTCGTTGTGCGGCGGCGCCGCCAGCAACGTCTTCCTCGTGCGCGCCAACGGCGTCACGATCCATGACCTCATCGTGAACGGCGATAATCCCACCCTCACCAGCGGCATCGTCCGCGGCGGCGCCGATCTCGATGCCCGCAACGGTATCATCACCGACAATGTAGCCGGCAACTTCGCCACCTTGACCGTCTACCGTGTCACCGTCTATAGCACCTACCTGCGCGGCATCCAGGGATCGGGCGGCAGCGGCTATAACCTGCACGACAACGCCGTCCAGAACGTGCAAGGCGACGGCAGCTCCATCGGCATCTTCCTGTTTGCCGCGGGCGGCCAGATCGTCCACAACACCGTGGTGGGGACTAACGACGCCATCGCGGCCAACCATTCCACCGGCACCGAGATCGTGAACAACCTCGTGATGGACTCGGCCAGTGGCATCCACACGGACAACGCCGGGGACGGTGGGGGAACCGTCGACCTGATCCATGACAACCGCGTGGCTGCCTGCGCGGCGGGCGGGTTCGGCATCTGGGTATTCGTGCCCTACCTGGCGCCCACCGTGGACGGCAACACCATTACCGGCTGTGCCTACGGGCTCGCTGCCTTCGGGCAGGGCGCCGCCGTCACCACCACGTTCAGCAGCAACACGGTGGACGCGGGCAGCCTGGCGAACAGCTACGGCGCCGTGGTCACGACCGACATCGCGCCCTTCGGCTCACGCGATGTCTCGGCGCTGTTCACCTGCAACACGTTCACGCACAACGACGTAGGCTTCTATATCGAGCAGCAGACCGGCTACACGGCCACGGCGACGCTGCACAACAACGACATCTACGGCAACACGACCTACGGCGCGCAGAACACGACCGGCACGGCCATCGACGCCACCAACAACTGGTGGGGCGCAGCTACCGGCCCCACGCACCCAAGCAATCCGGGCGGCACGGGCGACAGGGTGAGCGACAACGTGCTGTTCACGCCCTGGCTGACCGCACAATCGCCGTGCGGCAACAACCCGCCGACGGCCACGCCCACGCCGAGCAACACGCCCACGGTGACGGAAACCCCCACCGA
>CBJNAR010000139.1:0-7387 GCA_966434075.1 uncultured bacterium | reverse complement strand
GTGACGGTTTTGAACGTCGACCCCGGCGGGTAGAGGCCCTGCGTGGCCCGGTTCAGCATCGGCAGGTCGGCGCGCGCCGTGACGGTGTTCCAGTAGTCGATGATGCGCTGGTTCTCCTCGGTCCAATCGTTGTTGGGGTTGAAGGCCAGCCCGTTCGGGTCGATGTGCGGATAGGCTACCAGGGCCAGGATGGCGCCGGTGGGGATGTCGATGACGACCACGCCGCCCTTGCGCTGGCCCAGCGCCTGGGTGGCGGCGTTCTGGATGGCGGGCACCAGCGTCAGATAGACATCCGAGCCGACCGTGGGGCGGTGCAGGATACGGTCCTCCTCGGCCAGGATCGGGTTGCTGCCCGCCTCGCCGCTCAGATAGGGGTCGAGGTTGGCTTCCATGCCGGCCAGGCCGTAGATGGTCGGATTGTAGTAGCCGAGCAGGTAGCTCATATTGGGCGCCGGGTAGGTGCGCTCGACGTAGCCGGTGTCGGAGTAGACCGTGCGCCCGGCAATGATGTTGCCCGCGGCGTCGAAGATCTGTCCGCGCTGCACGCGCAGGTCGCGCGCCAGCAAGCGCGGGTTTTGCAGCGAGTCGGTGCCCGTTTGCACGCCGCTGGCCTCGATGGTGCGGGTGAACGTGATCGGGTTGCCGTTGCGGATCAGGGTCGTGTCCTGCTGGTACTGGTCGGGGCCGGTCTGCACGGTTTCGTTGAGCACACGGCTGCCGGCGATGGCGCCCGCCTGCACGAACTGCTCGCGCAGCAGGTGGGCGCTGAGCAGCACAAAGCCGGCCAGCAGGAATCCGGCCAGCATCTGCACGCTGTGGCTCAGCGCCTCGTTGCGGGCCTGCTCCCGGTCCTCGGCGCTGGCGGGACCGGCCAGAGCCGCGCGGGCGCGCGGGGCCACCGGCGGCACGAGGCTCCAGACCAGGTACAGCAGGCAGAGGAATATCACGCCCAGGCAAACGAGCCAGAGCTGATCATTGGCGAGCAGCGCCCCGGCCACCGTCACCCCAAGGGCGAGGAAGGCGATAAAAGGGCGCAAGAAAGCGTGTACGGTATCCATGTGCCGGTTCAGGTCGCCATTTCCTCTTCGTCTTCTTCTTCGTACTCTTCGAGATCCTCTTCTTCGAGGTCATCTTCCAGGAAGACGAGGTCGATCTGGCTGTAGCGCAGCACACCACAGTCGCACATGGCGCCCTGCGCACGCAGCAAGGCCAGCACATGCTCAGCGACGTGTTCCTGGCCATGCCGGGTGAGCACTTCCTGGGTGACGCGGAAATCGTCGGCACAGCCCGCGATCTCTCCGGTCTCCGGGTCCATGCTGATCACATCGGCCAGCGCCTCCATCAGCGTTTCGGTAACGGGCACCTCTTCCCATTCCTCGTCGTCTTCCAGTGGCATCGCCGCATCGTTGTTCGAGTGATGCGGGTCGGGTTGGTGCTGATGCGGCAAATATCTGTCCATGACCTACGGACTCCTTTCGTGGGCGGCGCGGCGCCCGTCACGGGGTAGGGGCCTGCCCGGCAAGGGACCGGGGCGGGCGGACCGGCGCCTCGGCGGGGCGGGCCGGTGGTTTGCGTGGTTCGGATTCGCTGAGCGCCGAAACGCGCAGCAACAGGCCAATGATGATGAAGTTGGTGATCAGTGACGACCCGCCATAGCTGATGAACGGCAGGGTGATGCCGGTGAGCGGGATCATGCCGGTGGCCCCGCCCAGGATGATCAGGGTTTGCAGGCCCAGGATCGTGCTCAAGCCCACCGCCAGCATCTGGTGGAAGTGGTCGCGGGCGCGCAGGCCGATATGGAAGCCGCGGAAGACCAGCAGCACATAGAAGCAGATGGTCGCAAGCGTGCCGGCCAGGCCCAGTTCTTCGCCGATGGCCGCGAAGACGAAGTCGGTATGCACGGCGGGCACCCAGGCCGGGCTGCCGTAGCCGAACCCGGTGCCGAGCACCTGGCCCGTGGCGTAGGCGTAGAGCGCCTGCACGATCTGGTAGCCGCGGCCCGAGGCATAGGGCCAGGGGTTGAGCCAGATGCCGACGCGCAGCTTCACGATGTCGAACAACTGGTACATGACGAAGGCGCCCGCGAGGAACGCGATCCCGCCGGCCACGACGTAGAGCGGCTTGCCCGTGGCGACATAGAGCATCGCCAGGAAGATACCGAAGAAGAGTAGCGCGCTGCCCAGGTCCTTCTGGATGACGAACAGCACCATTGCCAGGCCCCACATGGCGACCATGGGCAGCAGGTAGGGCAGGGGCGGCAGGCTCAGTGGGCCGACGCGCGTGTTCAGCGAGAGCAGGTCGCGGATGTCGTACAGGTAGCCGGCCAGGAAGATGACCAGCACCACTTTAAGCAGTTCCGACGGCTGGAAGCTGAAGAAGCCGAACTGGAACCAGAGGCGCACGCCGCTTTTATTCGGGTCCTGCCCGAAGACCAGCGTGGCCGCGACGAGCGCGGTGCCCAGCATCGCCCAGGTGTATTTGTAGCGCCGCAGCCAGACGAGATCGCGGCTGAGGATCAGTGTGGCCCAGAGCACGGCGAACCCCAGCACGATCCAGAGCATCTGCTTGGTGGCGACACCCTCGTAGCCCACGCCGGGGTAGGTGCGCTCCAGGCTCAGTTGCAGCCGCTGGATCATAATCGTGCCCAGGGCGGTGATAACGGCCACCACTGGCAGCAGCACCTGATCGGCCCGCCGCTGGGTCGCACCCAGGAAGAAGTGCGTGCCGTAGAGCAGCCCGATGAACAACAGGCTCATCCAGAGGTCGCGCCACGTAAAGCTGAGGTTGCCGGTCGGCACGACGATCACGATCAGCATGCCGACCAGGCTGAGCACGGCGGGCACGATCAGCAACTGGAACTCGGTCCAGCGCCAGCGGCGGATTGCATCGGTTGCGCGTTGTAAGGCGATCATGGGTGGGTGGTCAGCACACGTTCCAGAATGGGGCCGAGGCGCTCGCGCACGGTGGCCGGGATCTTGTCGGGCGCGGTCATGATCGCACCGTCCAGCGCGTGCCCGCATGTGCAGCCCGCGGCGGCCTGCTCCACCAGGTTCCCTATCAGCCCGGTGACGGTGGCCTGCGCCGCCTGCACGCTGCGGGCCAGGTTCTGCATCACCAGATCGGCAGTAACGGACTCGTGTACGTCGTGCCAGCTATCGTAATCGGTCGCCAGGGCCAGGTTGGCGTAACACAGCTCGGCTTCGCGGGCCAGCCGCGCTTCCGGCATCGCGGTCATGCCGATCACGGCCACGCCCCATGAGCGGAACAACCGCGACTCGGCCCGCGTGGAGAACTGCGGCCCTTCGATCACTATATACGTGCCGCCGTCGTGGATCGGTGCGCCCGCGGCATGGCCGGAGGCGACGAGTTCGCTGCGCAGTTGCGGGCAGTATGGGTCGGCCAGCGCGACGTGCCCGACCAGGCCCTCGCCGAAGAAGGTGCGCGGGCGGCTCACGGTGCGGTCGATCAACTGGTCGGGCACCACCAGGTCGCTGGGCGCGATGCCTTCGAGCATGCTGCCCACGGCGCTGATCGACAGCAACCGCTGGACGCCCAGGCTTTTCAGCGCCCAGATGTTGGCCCGCACGGGCAACTCTGTGGGGCTGATGACGTGCCCGCGCCCGTGACGGGGCAGGAACGCGACCCGCCGCCCGGCCAGCGTGCCCAGGATGATCGCGTCGCTCGGCGGGCCGAACGGCGTGTCCACCCGCACCTCTTCGATGCCGGTCAGCCCCGGCATGTTATAGAAGCCGGAGCCGCCGATAATCCCGATGCGCGGGGCATCCCCCGCCGGGTTGCCGGCGTGCGCTTCCTCGGCACCGCTCACGTTGCTGCGTCCTCCTTGCGCCCTACAGGGAAAACTGCCGCGAATGTTCGACCTTGATGCAGCGGTCCATCACCACGAGCAAGCCCGCGGCGCGCGCCTTCTCGGCGGCGGCGTGGTCGATCACGCCCACCTGCATCCAGACGCCCTTCGCCCCGATGGCGATGGCTTCGTCGACGATGTCCGCCACATACTCCGAGCGCCGGAAGATGTCGACCAGTTCCACCGGCTCCGGCACATCGTGCAGCGAGGGATAGGCCGGCTGGCGCAGCGCCTCGCGGATCGTCGGGTTCACCGGGATGATCCGGTAGCCCTGGCCTTGCATATAGCGCGCTACATCGTAGCTGGGACGCCCTGGGTGGTCCGACAGCCCGACGACGGCGATGGTCCGCATGTTGAGCAAGACGCGGATGGCTTGCGGATCGTTCACGGGCGGGATCGCGGCGGGCAGGGTGGGCTCCGGCGACAGCGGGGTTTCTTGGGTCATGGCGCTTCGGTTCTCCTATTGGCTCTCTACCACTGCAACGGTTGTGCCACGATTAGTGGTCAGTGGTCGGTGGTCAGTGGTCAGTCGTGAGTATTGCATGTGGCACGGGGTCCCGTGCCGGGTGTATGTACATTGCTGCGAGTATACCATTACCGGGCGACTCCTGACCAGGGTCGCACAGCCCGCCGCGGGCTTCGTGGTGCTAGCCCGCCCGTCAACGGGCGGTCCTACCCTGCCGCGATGCACAAGACGCTCGCCCGCCGATCCGGCTCGCTACCCGCTCACAACTGACCACTGCTCGCGTAGCGGTGCATAGCAGACCACCGAGCGCTGACCGCTGACGGCTGCTCGCGCAGCGGTGCGTAGCACATGGCTGACAGCTACTTGCGCCTTGACACGGGGCGGCGGGCTATGCTACCATGCGCCGCGATGGGAGGCGGGGCGTGAGCGGCGAGAGTGTCGTCATCCTGGACAGCGAGCAGATCCGGCGGGTGCTGACCCGCATGGCGCATGAGATCCTGGAGCGCAACGGGGGCGCCCGCGACTTGCTGCTGGTGGGGGTGCGGACGCGGGGCGTGCCGCTGGCGCGCCGCCTGGCCGAGCGCATGGGCACCATCGAGCGGATGGCGGTGCCCGTGCTGGAACTCGACGCCAAGCCCTTCCGCGACGACCTGCCCCGGCAGGCCGGGGGGCCGGCGCCCGCGTTACCCGCCTTGCCGGTCGAGGGGGGCCGCATCGTGCTGGTGGACGACGTGCTCTACACCGGGCGCACGGTGCGCGCGGCCATCGACGCGCTGATCCGCGCCGGGCGCCCCGCCGCCATCCAACTGGCGGTGCTGGTGGACCGCGGCCACCGCGAACTGCCGATCCGCGCGGACTACGCCGGCAAGAATGTGCCGACGGCGCGCACGGAGTACATCAGCGTGCGGCTGCTGGAGACCGACGGCCTGGACGAGGTGCGCCTGGTGCGGCCCGCGGGGGGCGGTAGCTGACCTATCCGGCGGGTGCTGGGACGTGCGGGCCCATGTGAGCGAGCAGGTGGGGCAGGAACTCGCCCACCCGTTGCTCGATCTTGAGCGTGGCGATGGGGTCGGCGCGCGTCGGGCCGATGTTGACCAGGGCCAGCGGTTTGCCCGCCGTCACCGCCTGGTGCGCGAAGCGGTAGCCCGACCACACCGTCAGCGACGAGCCGACGACCAGCAGCGCGTCGCATTCGGCCACCTCCGCCGTCGCCTGTCCCACCCGCGCGGGCGGTACCGATTCCCCGAAGAAGACCACATCGGGTTTGAGCAGGCCGCCACACACCGGGCAGCCGGGCACCTGGAACGCCGCGAACGCTTCGGTGTCGAGTTGGGCGTCGCCGTCGGGGGCCACCGCGACCGGGTGCGCGTTCCAGGTGGGGTTGAGCGCCTGCAGCGCGCGCTGCATGGCCTGGCGGGTCATTTCGTGGCCGCAGCCCAGGCAGACCACGCCGTCGTTGTTGCCGTGGAGTTCCAGCACGTTGCGACTGCCCGCCGCCTGGTGCAGCCGGTCCACATTCTGCGTGATCAGGTACTGGACGCGGCCCAGGGCTTCGAGCCGGGCCAGTGCGACATGGGCCGGGTTGGGCGCGGCGCGGTGGAAGCTGTTCCAGCCGGCCATCGAGCGCGCCCAGTACCGCTGCCGCGTCGTGGCGCTACGCACGAAGTCGGCGTAAAAGATCGGCTTATGGTTGGTCCACAGGCCGCCGGGGCTGCGGTAGTCGGGGATGCCGGATTCGGTCGAGCAGCCCGCGCCGGTGAGCACGACCAGCCGATCCGCGTCGCCCACAAAGGCGGCCAGCCGTTCAAGGTCGACGGCCTGCGTGGCGGTTAGTTCCCCGTTTGCATTGGTCATGTTCCCCACCTGTTCTGTCGTGCGCCGCTGCTGGTAAGTTCACCGCGAAGGAACGAAGGACGCCAAGGTTGTTATGTTGGTTTTGTTCTTCGCGCTCTGCGCGTCTTCGCGGTGCATAAGCGACGCCGGCGCGCGGATGCCGGTGTATCACTAATTATACGGATTGCCGGTTCTCTCCGCCACCGGGCGAGGATGCGAAACGGCCTGCCCCGTGGGGCAGGCCGTCGCGGATGTCGAGAGCGCCGGACGTTACGGCGTGCTGCGCAGGCTGCGCGCCGCGAAGGCGAGGCCCACGCCCAGCAGGATGAGCACGGTGCCCACGATGCCCCAGACGGTGCCGTCCTGGCTCCCCGCGATGAGGGTGGGCGCGCTTCCGCTCAGGGCCGGTGTGGCTGTGACTGTCGGCGTGCCCGGCGTCACGGTGGGCGGCGGCACCAGGGTACCTGTCGCTGTGGCGGTGGCCGTCTCGCCGGATTCCGGTGTGTTGGTGGCCGTGGCTTCCGTCTCGGCGGTCGCCGTGGCGGTGGCCGGCGCGGTGCTCGTCGCGGTGGCCGGGAGCGCGGTACCGGTTGCGGTAGCCGGCGGCGGGGTGCTGGTTGCGGTAGCCGCGGCTGCCGTGCTGGTCGCCGTGGCCGCAACTGCGGTGCTGGTCGCCGTGGCGCCGCTACCCGCCGTGGCGGTGGCCGCCGCGCAGATGACGCGCGTCTGCGCCTGTGCCGATCCCCAGCCGTTCACATGCGCGACGTTGGTCAGCATGCTGTTGCAGGGGGCGTTGGCGTCCACCCGCAGGCTCACCTGCACCGTCGCCGTGCCGTTCGCGGGCAGAGTTACGCGGCAGTCCAGTTTCTGGTTGTTGCCGCCGGTCACGGTGCACGGTCCGGACGCGCTGACGAAGCTGGTGTGCGGGGGCATTTTGTCGCTCAGGACCACCGTGGCCGCCGTCGCGCCGTTGCGCAGGGTGATGGTGTACTGGATCTGGTCGCCGGGGGCGGCCGTCGCCCGGTCAGCGCGCTTGCTCACCGTTCCGTGGGACTGCCCCGGCGAGCCGTTGCCCTGGCCGTTGCCGTTGCCCTGGCCGTTACCATTACCGTTGCCGTGTCCATTCGCGTTACCATTACCGTTACCCTGGCCGTTGCCGTTGCCGTTGCCGTTACCATTACCGTTGCCGTTGCCCTGACCATGGCCTTTGTCCTTGCCCTGGT
>CBJNAR010000138.1:0-7392 GCA_966434075.1 uncultured bacterium | reverse complement strand
GCGTTGCGCAGCCGGTCGGCCATCCGCTGGCGGAACAGCAGTTGCAGGTCGACCGGCTGCGCGGCGCCGACCTGCCGCAGGCGCGTGGCGAGCTCCTCAGAAATGAACACCGGCCGATCGTACTTGCGCCGGTTGACGCGCCGCCTAGAGATCGCTTCAAACAGGCCCCGATCCCCGGGATCGGGGTCCGGATCGCGCTCGAAACGCGCCGTGGCGATCGGTATATAGCGGGGCGCACCCCCATTCACCGCGCGAATCGGCTGCACGTCCGCCGGGTTGAGGGGGCTGAAGACCAGGGCCGGCCGGAACCCCAAATACCGGGCGGCGGTGACGAGGTTGGTCACGGCACGCCCCAGGCTGATCCAGGCTTGGCGGCCCGTAGGGTCGGACGCGGCCAACACCCGCCGCCGATCGACGAGCCCGGCTTCCGTTTGCCCGAACGTGCCGCGATCCAAATACAGCTGGAGGGTGGCCTCCTGCGGATCCAGTTTGACACGGTTAGGTGTTATGGCTGCTAGGCGCCAGATGGGCGCACAGCGCCAAATACTTGAACTGCTCCTCCTGCGCTAAGGCGGCGAACTCGCGGGGGGTCCAACGCGCCGTACGCCACACCGTATAGTTCGTGCCCGCTTTGACGTCGCCTGCGGCGTCCTAATTGCGGTTATCTGCCATTCGCACCGATCCTTCCCCTCGCCTCACTCCCCCGTGGTTTGGTGGCCCTTACACCCAGGCCCCCCACGTTTGGAGTTCCAGCGTATACTTGTCGATGAGGAACCGCTCCGGATATCGGTGGCCCAGCGCTATGCGAGCCACGACCTCGGCGATTATCCCCCCGGCCATGGTCGCCGTGGAGCCGAGTTGCGGGATACTCGCCGCGATCCGGGGTAGGCGGCCGGCCATCAGGTGCCCGAACTCCCCACGCTCGCGGTAGGCCACTCCAATCAAACTGTCCACGAAGTGCCAGAACACCTCCCGATTGCCGGGTTGCGCCTGCGCTGCCGCTTGCCGCGCGTATAACTCCGCATCCGCCGCGCCGACCGCCGGCGAGGCCGCGGGATCCAGGTCGAAGGGCCGGACATCCACCTGCACCGCCGACCCCAGGTCCGTCGCCATAATCAGGTGCACGCGCTGTTCGCGGGCGGCGCGGCGGATGAAGACTTTGGTGTCCGGGTTGTCGGTTTCCTCGATCACATAGTGCGCCCGCGGCTCCACGCGGTTGCCGCCCACAAAGCCGGCGACGTTGTCCGGCGTCACCCCCTCGTAGTACGCCCACACCTGCATGAACGGGTCGAGGGCGTGGATCTGCTCGGCGGCGCCAATGGCTTTGTTCTTGAGGCCAAACGGCGTTCGTTCCTCCGCTTTCCGGCGGTTCGTTAACACGATGTCCCGGTAGGTTAGGCGCACGCGATTGGCGTTGGCGACTTTGAAGAAGTTGGGATCGGCGATTTTCAGCGCGCGGGGCCGCAGATTCATGGCCAGCGCATGGGCGATGTTATTACCCACGCTCGCCCCCGCCCCGGCCCCCGTGAGGTCATCAAAGACGGCCCGGATCTCGGGCCAACTCATTTCGAGTGGCGCGTCCTGCAGCAAGCGGGAGTTACTGGTCACCTGCGTGAGGCGATGGACTGCGGCCGGCGCATAGTGGACGAGATCGCCGGACGCGGGATAATACGCATACATGCCATAATCACGCTGTGCTGGGGATCCGCCGCGCAGATTGTCGTTAATCAGGATAACGCGCCGCCAGGGCGTCGGCGATGCGGTAGATCGCCAGGGCCAACCGCTCAGCGGCGGCCACGCGCTCGGCCCACGCCTCGGCTGAGGTATACCCCAGCGCCGCCAGCAGGGCGTGGAACTGCGCCGCGAACACCGGTTTCTCTGCCGTGGGCGCATCATTCTCCAGTGCGCGATAGGCCGTGTCGAGGCAGGTGATCCAGAACAGGGCTTCCCGATACTGGCCGGCATCGATCATCTCCTGCGTACCTTCGACATGATACGGGCGCACATGGGCGCGGAGGGCGAAGCCAAACGGAATCGGCGTCTGGTAGACTTCGACGGCGCGATCGAAGGCGCTCACGGTCTGGTCATGCAGCGCCTGCACATCCGCCCGGCTCAAGTGCGCCGATCCCATCAGGGTGAGCGCCGCCTCGTGCAGATCCGGCCGCTCTTGTGCTTCGAGTAGCTCGCCCAGCAGGGCGAGCGCGCGCCGGGTGGTCGGCCGCGCTAGTTGCGCGACGGCCAGCAGGCCACTGAGCATCCCCAGAACGACCCGCGCCGCAATCAGACGATCGAGCGGTGTCGCGGCCTGACGCATGGTGGCCAGCCATTCCGCCACCGCTGCCTTTTCCGCGGCGCAGCGGGCCTGGATCCATCGCCGCCGGCCATAGCCGGCGGCGACTGCTTGGTGCAAAGGGGCGAGGATGCCGGTCGGGTCGGCCAGAATCTGCGTCGTCGCCAGGTTCGGGCCTCGGCTGGGGTCGGCCAGCACGGCGGCCACATCCTGGTGGGCGGCGAGGTTCTGCCAGATGACCTCCAGGATGAGACCCCGGTAGCACACCTCCTCTTCGTCCTCGGGTGCGCCCTGGGTTAAGACGACGACGACGTCGACATCCCGGTACAGGGGAAATGGCGCCTCCGCCGGCAACGTAGTGATCCCGCCCCACAGATACGCGCCGGCAAAATCGGGCCGGGCGCGGGCGGGGCGGTCCACCCACTCGCGCACAAGTTCGATCACTTCGGCAACCGGCCGGACGGCGCTACTGCCCGCCCGATCAGCCTGTTGTGTTTCCTGCGTCGGCATGGAAATGGCTCCAATGTTGGGTCTTTTGGTTGAGCGTAGCATCACTATGCCGAGTAGCAGAAATACGAAATGGGCCCTCGGCTCCTCTAACGCCCCTTGGCGGTAGATGGTTGCCATACCAGGCAGTAGCGCGGCCCCAGGGCCGCGCTGAGCGGGATCGCACGCAGTTTCCCGTACCGTCACCCATGTCCCGTCAGTCCGCGTCATCGCTCAGAATCGGGCGCAGGCCGGGGGATGGCGGCCCTCCTGTCACCCAGGGGCAGCAGCAGGAAGCTGATCAGCAGGCCCGTGGCGCCGGCGAGCAAGACCACGCCCGCCGCGATATCCGCCGTCCAGGCCAGCCCTTGCGTGACCAGCACCGTCACCAGGTAGAGCGCGTAGAATAGGGCCGGCACGAGCGTCGCGAACAAGCGGAACCGGGGCGGCCGCGCGGCCAGCGTCCCTTCCTGCTGGCGCAGCATGAGCGCATAGAGGATCTCGGCCAGCAGGGCCGTCAGGATGACTCCCGGCAGGAGTTCATAGTGGTCCTGCAGCGCCAGTGCGGCGAGGCTGCTCAGCACGATCACCAGGGCGAGGGCCCCGGCCGGTAGGCGCCAGCGGCGGGCGACGAACAGCAGGACCCCGATCAGCAACGCACTCTGGATCAGGATGGCCGCGATCCCCAGGGACTGGCGATCGAACGGGTCACTCGGGGGCGCATGAACCACAGCCGTATACAGGATCTGGGACCCATCGGGCGACCAGCCGGGCACGAGGCTATCCAGGCCCGGGCTGGCGGTGAGGTTCCGGACTCCGCTACCGTCCGCCTGCATCACATAGATCTCCGCGTTGCCCGCCCGGTCGGACGTGAAGGCGATCTGCAGACCGTCCGGCGACCAGACGGCGTTGTCGTTGTGACTCTCGCCGCTGGTCAGGCGTTGGACGTGGGCGTCACTTACCGCCACAACGTAGATGTGGTCCTGGCCGGTGCGGTCGGAGGTAAAGGCGATCCGGCGGCCGTCCGGGGACCAGGCCGGCGCGTTGCCGCCCCCGCCGGTATCGAGCAGCCGCTGATCCGTGCCATCGGCCGCGGTGGTGTAGAGCTGCCAGGTCCCGCTTTGCCGGGAGCCGAACACGAGGCGCTGGCCGTCGGGCGACCAGCTGACGCCGTAGTTCCACCCGCCGTTGTCGGTCAGTCGCGTTTCGCCGCTGCCGTCTGCGTTGATGACCGCGACCTCGCCGAAGTGGCCGCTGCTGGGGGCCTGCGACAGGAAGGCAATCTGGCGACCGTCGGGCGACCAGGCGGGCAGGTAGCTCCCGCGCCCGTCCTGTGTCAACTTGACCGCCTGGCTGCCATCGGGGTTGGCGATGTAAAGCACCCCCGGATCCTGCTCGCCGCCCATCGTGAAGGCAATGCGCTTCCCGTCCGGGGACCACGCGGGACCCCAGAAGAAGTGGCCGGGACGGGTCAGCAGCCGGGTTTGCCCGGTGCCGTCGGCGTTCATACGGTAGATCTCATTGAGCGGGGCGTGGAACGGCGGTTGCGTGGCGACGTAGGCCGTATCGACCAGGGGATTCGCCCGCTGGGTGAAGAGCGTCAGCGTGATCAACAGCTCGGTGGCCGCGACCAGCGCCGGCAGGATGATCCGCCAGGGTACGCGCTCGCCCCGGTCCCCGCTGCTCTGCCAGACGGCGCGTAGCGGTCCCGTGCCGATGAGCACGGCTCCCAGCGCGGTTAGGAGACTCGTGGGTCTGAGCAGATCGTCGCCGAGTGGGTACGAGAGCATTGCTGCTCGCCAGAGAAGGTCGAGCAAAGCGCCGCCGAGGAAGACCAGCACGCCGAGCAGGGATAGGCCATAGCCGGGCGGGAGGGACCGCCAGGCCGGGATACCAGCGGCCCGCCCGCGGAACGCAACGACACCGAGCACGAAGCCCGAGAGCAGCCCCGTGCCGAGGAGGAGCAGCGTCCACGGCAGCACGTCAGCATCCGTCACTAGATTGTGGCTAGCAGCCCACTGGTGCAGCACAAAGACCCCGGCCATGAGTAGGGACAAACCGGCCATCAACAGGTTAAAGCGGGGTGTGGCCGGCACGGCGAGCCCCGGCCTTGCGGGCACGCCGAGCGTGGCGCCCGGCGAGGCTGAAGTGAGGGAACTCATTAGCTGTCCTCCTGACGTGCGGTGGACCGCGTCACACCTGCGGCGCGGGAAGGGTCCAACAAGCAAAGACATGGACCGCCCGGTGCCGCGCCAAGACGCGGCGCCGGTCACTGGTCTTGGGCATGCCCCCAACGAAGCACACCAGGAGCAAAGAATCAGCCGGATGACTCCTCACCGAGACGTGGGCCTGCTACGGCGCGGTGGTCGCCCATCCGCGCCGTAGGGGCGTCGGAGCGCCTGAGCTGCCCTCGCTCGTCGGCACGCCGCTGTCGAGCGGTGAACATGGCTAATCGGGGTCCGGCACGGTGCGCTAGCGCAACCCCCGCCCCAGCGTCAGGAGGAGTAGCCCCAGGCCACCCACTCGCACAATGGCAATGACTTCGGCCACCGGTAGGACAGCGCACCGCCGCGCCTGATCGTCCGGTTGTGTTTCCTGCGTCGGCACTGACCTGTCTCCAGTAGGGGGTCACACGGATAAGCGTGGATTCATAGCGTATCATGCCGGGCCGCCCGCCGGGAGATCGCACCGCCAGCGCGCCTCGGTAGGCCAGGGGCGGGGCGGTCAAAACGGTTGGGGGGGCGGCGAGCGCGACCTGCGGGTGACCGCCGCCCACCAGCCCTGCGGCCCGGTTACGACTCGGCTTCGATGGTGTAGAGTTCCTGGTGGCCGGAGAGGATCAGGCCCTCCGTGCGGCGCTGGTTTTCCTGGAACTCAGGGGTTGTGTACAGGTGGGCGCGGAATTGCTCCGCCGCCGCGAGGCTGGCGTACTCGATCTCCAGGACGACCGTGTCAAGCGGCCCGCTCAGGTCCGTCAAGAGGCGACCCCGCTGTTCCCCGCGCTTCATATGGTCGAGGGCTTGCTTCATGACCTCCACCACTTCACCGGCCTTGCCCTGCTTGGCCTGAAAGACAATCCGTACGAGAATCATGACGTTTCTCTCCTTTACCCTTTCTGCTATACGAATCTGCACATCAATGGGAACTCGGCGCGACCCTTCAGCGACCGGTTGCGCGCGCTCGTCGAGCATGGCCTCCAGCACCGCGATGAGGGCCGCCCAATCCGCGAAGTTGTGCGCTTCACCACTGGTCGGCCGCTGCAGCCTGCCGTGCCAGTGCAAACCCGATCCGTCGTCTCCCTCTTCCGCGTCGCCCCACACCCGCAACAGGAAAAGGTCGGTGTGCTTACGTTTCTTGGTCGGCATCGACAAGTTCCTCTCACCATCAGTATAAGGGCAAGTCGGGCTGCATGGTCGATACAAAAGTCGTACACAAGTCATACAAAAGGTGCTATATTGGGGCGGCAGATAACCGCCACCCTGCGGCGAGCGCGCCCTCTGCGGTTACGGCGCGCCGGGACTCCGCCAGCGTTGATGAGGGATCGTGTGGACGTTTCCTTCGGTAACTGGCTGAAGCAGCGCCGCCAAGAGCTGGGCCTCACCCAGGACAAGCTGGCCGGCCAGATCGGCTGTGCGCCGGTGACCTTGCAGAAAATCGAGCGCGGCGCGCGCCGCCCCTCCCGCCAGGTGGCCCTGTTGCTGGCGGAGTCTCTCGGCGTGCCCGCTGAGGAGCGGGAAGCGTTCACCTTCTTCGCCCGAGGTCAGTCAGCCGGCCCACTCCCCGCCGGTCTGGCTGCTATCGCGATTGAGACTACAGAACGTTTCCCCTGGCGGGTGGCCGGCCGGCTCCACACGAACCTCCCCACGCTGCTGACGGCGCTCATCGGACGTGAAGGGGAAGAACAGGCGCTGGCGGATCTGCTCGCCCAGCCGAAGGTCCGCCTGCTCACCCTGACCGGCCCTCCCGGCGTCGGTAAGACCCGCCTCGGCCTGCAGGTGGCCGCGGGTCAAGTGGCGCACTTCGCGGACGGCGTGTTTCTCGTCGAGCTGGCTGCGGTAGCCGAGCCGGATTTAGTCGTGCCCACCATCGCGCGCACCCTGGGTCTGGTGGAACAGCCCGGCCTCCCGATAGACGCAAGCGTGCGGGCCTACCTGCGGCAGAAGCGGCTGCTCTTGCTACTGGACAATTTCGAGCAGGTGCTCGACGCCGCGCCCGAGGTGGTACGGCTGCTACAGGCCGGCCCCGCGCTGAAAGTGCTGGTCACCAGCCGTGCCGCCCTGCAGGTGCGCGGGGAGCTGCGCTTCCGCGTGCCCTCACTGGCCCTACCGCCGCGCAATACGATGGGCGATCTCGCCACATTGGCCCTCAATCCCGCCGTGACGCTCTTTGTGGAGCGCGCGCAGGACGCTCAGCCCGCTTTCGTGTTGACGGCAGCGAATGCGGCGGATGTGGCTGCGGTCTGCGTCGGGCTGGATGGCCTGCCGCTCGCCTTGGAGCTGGCCGCCGCCTGGACCACCCTGCTGTCGGCGCGACAGTTGCGGGAGGCCCTCACCCAACGCCTCCAATTGGTGACCCGTGGGGCGCGCGACCTGCCTGTCCGCCAGCGGACCTTGCGG
>CBJNAR010000137.1:0-7411 GCA_966434075.1 uncultured bacterium | reverse complement strand
TGGCCGGGCGCTCGATGATGTGGAACAGCTTGCCGAAGGGCAGGTAGAGGATCATCATGATCACCAGGAACTGGTGGGTCAGCGTGATCGGCCAGTGCATCCAGCCCGCGAAGAAGAAGTCCACGATGGTGAGCATGATCCCGGTGATCGAGATCGCCATCAGCAGATGCAGCGGCAGCAGATCGAACAACACGCGCTGCTGCGGCTTCACCGCCCGGTCCTGCCAGCGGCGCCAGTAGGCGATAGCCACGCCGATGATCACCAGCACCGCGAAATAGTCGAGCGCGTGGAAGGTGTTGAAGCCGACCGGGCCGAGCGAGTCCATGGTGATGGTCGGGAAGCCAAGGAGATAGACCCGGTAGGTGCTGCCGCCGACGACCTCGAAATGCACCCAGCCGAAGGTCAGCGGGAAGGTCACGGCGAAGCTGAGGATCACGCCCCAGAACAGGCACTGGTGCATGATCCAGCGCAGGGTGCTGCGCTTGCTGATGAAGCGCTGGAACAGCAGGTTGCTGATGAAGGCCCGCGGGATGACCCAGAAGTAGCGGCGGGCATTTTCGGGCTTCAGGAAGAACTGCCAGCTCCGGCGCCACATGGTGCGCGTGCTCGGCCGCATCAGCCAGGTGCCGTAGTGGAAGGCCACCCCGAAGGCGGCAAATAGGCTGGCAATCGCGTACCCGGTCAGCGCCGGGTCGAAGAAGGTCAGCATCCGCGATCCGAACAGGATCGCCAGCGCCAGCAGGACCATGGCGCCCAACCCGATCAGCGAGGCGCGGATCGTGGTATTCTGGCGCGAATAGAGGGCCGTGTTCGGCGCGATGGGGCGTGTCGTTTCCTGCATGGGGCTCCTTTCATCGCCAACAACCGGACAAACCAACAACCTGACCTGGGCAGCGGCATACCGCGCTCTCGTGTTGCGCGTTCATTATAACAGAGCCGGATGCGTAATCTCGTAGAAATTAGGTGAATATTTCGTGAACGTTTCCCCATGCGCTCCGGGTCGTCACCCGGCTTACTCTGTCGCGATCTGTGGCGAAACGTTCACCTTGTCTTCACCGTCTGACACCGATCTATTTATCGCCGGACGCTAGAATTACCGCAGCGTTTTCGCTGAGGCGAGCGCGGGAGACTGCCCCGCCTGCCGGCGCGCAAGACCGTATTGGAAAGGAGTGTTTCGTGCAACATCCGGGCCACGAGTGTGGAAAATGCGCTTCCCGGCGCCTGCGTTTTGCCGGCACATCCGCGTGCATGGCGGCCCGCTGCCCGGTTGGTCCGGCTGCGCGCTGTCCGGAGTAACGCGGTATGGCGCAAGCTGTCCTGGAATCACCGTTTGTCCAATTGCTGCTGCTCGGGGTGGCATCCGCCGCCGTGCGGTACTTCTTGTTGCGCCGGGGCGAGTCGGCCACGGCCTCCGGGGCGATCGCCATGGCGATCGGCATCTTTGTGCTGGGCGCGTTGCAGCATATGCCCTTCCCGGTGACCGATCTGACGCAGATCCTGACGCTCACCGGCTTGATCGTCTGGGCCTATATCGCCGCCTCGTATGTGCGCTCGTATTTCCGCGGCACCTTTCACAATCATACGGACGACCCCGTCGGATGCTTTGCGGTGGGGACGTGGGTGGCCGGCACCGCCGTGCTGGCCCGCCTGGTCGTCATCGTGCTACCCACGTGGCGCCCGCTGGGGCTGGCGCTCGCCGTCCTGACCCTGGTGGTCTGGCTGTGGTATTTGACGCTGATCGTTGGGCGCTACCGGATCATCCTGGCCAGCCCGACCCGGCTGCGCACCACCGGGCGCATCCTGCTGGCAACCGTCAGCACGCAGTCGCTCGTGTTGCTGATCGAGCAGTTGTTCCCCGGCCAGATCCCCGGCGGGCTGGCGACGGGCCTGATCCTGTTGGGCTACGGGTTCTATGGCCTGGGCTTCGTGCTCATCGTCCAGCGCTATCTGCGCCAGCCGGGCTGGCGGCTGGCCGAGGATTGGGACAACACGAACTGTATCTTGCACGGGGCCATGTCGATCACGGTCCTGGCCGCGCTGGAGAGCCGGGCGGTGCCCGACGCGCTCATCATCGCTTCGTGGCTCTGGGCGGCAGTGCTGTTCGTCATTGTGGAGGCTATCGAAATCGCGCGCCTGGTGGCCCGTGTGCGCGCCTATGGCTGGCGGGGCGGCTTCGCCGTCTATCAGGTGTCGCAATGGGCGCGCAACTTTACCTTTGGCATGTTTTACGCCGCCACGGCGCGCTTACAGGGGCTGGGCGGGACGGCGGGGCTGGGCCTCGCCGGTCTCTCGGGTCTGCAAGCGGCGATCGTGGCCTGGGGCCAGTACATGGTCCTGATCTTGTTAGTAATCGAGATTAGCTTGTTCATGTTGCACAACGCCGGGCCGCGCCTGCAAAAGCTGTTCGCGCCCGCACCGAGTATGACCGGGGCCGTGGAAACGCCACAACATTAGCAATTGTTTTAGGGGGTACTGCCATGCAAAACTCACGCCAAGCGTATGTAAACCTCGGGCTAGCGACCCTGGCCTTCGCCGTCGCTTTCATCGCCTGGAGTCTCATTTCGCCGCTCGCCAGCCAGATCCAGAAGGATTATGGCCTCGATAATACCGCGATCAGCTTCTTGATCGCCGTGCCGGTGATCCTCGGCAGCCTGCTGCGCATTCCGATGGGCATCCTGACCGACCGCTTCGGCGGGCGCACGGTGTTCACCGGGCTGCTGCTCTTCACGCTGCTGCCGGTGGCTTTCCTGGGCATCGCCGGGTCGTTCTGGACCTACGTGCTCGGCGCCTTCTTCCTGGGCACGGCCGGGGCCAGCTTCGCTGTCGGCGTGCCGTTCGTCAATCGCTGGTTCACGCCCGATAAGCAAGGGCTGGCCCTGGGCATCTACGGCATGGGCAATATCGGCACCGCCGTGGCCGCCTTCTCCATGCCCGGCCTGGTCGGCGCGTTCCAGGGCCGCGCAGGCGCCTTCTGGTTCTACCTGGTGCCCGTGCTGCTCATGGCCGTGCTCTTCTGGTTGCTGGCCCGCGACGCGCCCGGCATGGTCAAGCCCAAGTCCCTGGGCGACAGCCTGGCCCTGCTGCGCACCGAACCCAGAGTCTGGCTGTTCAGCCTGTTCTATTTCCTGACCTTCGGCGGCTTCGTGGCCTTCGCCAACTACCTGCCCAAGCTGCTGGTGGACTGGTTCCAGCTCGACAAGGGCGACGCCGGGCTGCGCGCCGCCGGATTCACCATCCTGGCGACCCTGGCGCGGCCTGTCGGCGGCTGGCTCGCCGATAAGATAGGCGGCAACACCGTGCTGCGCATCGTCTTCGCGGCGGGGCCGCTCGGCGCCCTGGCCCTGGCCTGGCTGGCCGGCGCGCCCGACATGCTGCCGGCGACCATCGTCTTCCTGATCACGGCGGCGGGTCTCGGCCTGGGCAACGGCGCCGTCTTCAAGCTGGTGGCCCAGTACTACCCGAAAAACACCGGGCTGGTGACGGGCATCGTCGGCTGCGCGGGTGGCCTGGGCGGCTTCTTCCCGCCGCTGGTGCTGGGCTACGTCAAGGACGCCACCCACAGCTACGCGCTCGGCTTCGTCTTCCTGGCGATTGTGGCCGCCATTTGCCTGGGCGTGCTGTTCATGCTCCACCGGCAGCAGACCACGCCCACGGCGACCCCGAAGCAGGCATCGCGCACCACCACCTGATCCGCCGAACAAGGGCGCCATCCACGCGATGGCGCCCTTGTTCTCTAGGGCCCTGTGGTCGGGGCCGGCCCTTATGGCCCGCTGCGAGAGCGCGCCGTCCGCCGCACCAACACGCGGTACACTGTCAGGAACAGCACGCTACCCCCGGTGACCAGGTACATTCCCTGCGCCCACCAGTCGCCGCTGTCTGTCCCGCTGAAGACCCCGTGGCTGAGGGCCAGGGCAAAGACGGCAAAGCTGCTGAAATGGATCGCGCGCCAGGTGCGCGGGCCGATGCGCCGCCGCAGAGGGAAACTCACAATCAGCGCGGCCAGCAGGTAAAAGGCGACCTGGCCGAGCGCCACCCAGACCGGCCGGTAGTTGGCGCTGGCGAACGGCAGCAGCAACTCCACCAGCGTGTAATTGATGTAATGGTCGCCCAGCAAGACCAGTACATGAAACGCGGCCAGCGCCAGGCCGAGCAAGCTGGTATGCTCGTGCAGGTCGAAGGCTGTGGGGCCGCCCGGCCAGACGCGCGCCATCTTGTTCGTCATGAGCAGGCCCAGCACCATCGACATCCAGAGCAGCCCGTAGGCGACAAGCGCGGCAGCCCGCGAGAGATACCAGTAGCCGCGCGGCGTGGCCTCGTTCAGCGAGGTGCCGAGCGCGGGCACCCAGACCGGGAGGACGGTGAGCGCCAGCACGGCGCTCGCCCCGGCGATCAGTAGCAGGGCCGGCCCCACGCCGGCATGGCTGCCCGATTCCGGTCCGTTCGAGTCTTTTTGTAGGATTTGGGTAGACATTCTTTCACTCCGTCATTAGCGCAGTGTAGGGGCCGGTTTGAAACCGACGGGCTGTCGAATCGCGCTGTAGGGGCCGGTTGCAAACCGGCTCACACGGCACCCTCACCGCGACGACCGCGTGACGGCCACGGGCGGCGGGCTGACTTTGCGTAGCGCCGGCCGGGGCACCTGCGCCGGGGGCGGCGCGGCCGGCAGGGCGCGGGCGGCGGGTTGGCTGGGCGGGGCGGATCGCGGTATCGCGCCCGGCACCGGCACCACGGTCGGGATGGGCGGGCGGTCTAGGAGATACCCGCTTGCCGCCGCTCCACCGGCCGCGACGGCAGCAGGTGCGCCGGTGTTCGGTGCCGGCGCGGCGGCCAGGCCCTGATCGTGCGCGGCCAGCAGCGCCCATCCGTCGAGCGTGGCGGCCAGGGCGGCGGTTGAGATCAGCAGCTTCATGTTGAACGTGCTTTTGCGCCCGGCCCGCGCCGCCTTCTTGTTCCCTGCCGGAGCTTTCGGTCTGGGGGAGCCGTCAATGATTAGCGTATCAGTCATCGCTCTCATGTTCCTCATAGCCGTTATGGTCGTGTTCGCCGCCGGCTCCGGTGCGGCCGGCGGTCGCGCCGTTGTACAGTACCTGCCCGCTGTTCGCGTCGACATAGACCGTCCCACGCGTCAGCCGGACTTCATAGGCCACCTGGCCCTGGAAATCGACCGCGTCCGGCGCGGCGGTCAGAGTCGCATCGGGTGCCGCGCGGAGCGCCACCAGGGCGGCCTGCTGTGGCGAGAGCGCGTAGGTGGCCGCCGGCGCGGCGGTCGCGCTGGTAGGGGCGGGCAGGTCCATGGGCGCGGCTTGCGCTTGCGTTTGCAGCACCTTCACCTGGTCGGCCAACTGTTGCTGATCCTGGTAGGCTTGCTGCAATTGCGCGTTAGCCTGCTGCAGTGCCTGTTCATAGGCGGCTTCGCGGTCGAGCAGGGTTTGCACGGTCGGATCGTTGGGTGGGGCGAGCAGGGCCGGATCGCTGCCGGCCGCTGCATCGACCACGGGGGCCGCGGGGACGGGCGCCAGCAACTGTGCGGCCAGCCCGCCGCCTAACACCAGCATAAACGCGGTCAATCCGGCAGCGAGCAGTAAGGGAATGCGTTGCTTCATTCAGCAGGCTCCTTTGATGGGACGGTTTGTAGATGGTTCGTGTGGATGGCTTTGCGGAAGGTTTGCGCCTTCGTTGTTAAGCATAGCGGAGCAAGGTTAAAAGGCCATTGGGGCGGGTGCCGCATTTTCCAATCTATTTCCAATCCCGCGGGCCTATGATGGATCCAGGCAGGCGAGGACCGAATCATGCGCATCTTGATCATTGAAGACGACCAGCGCCTCACGCGCCTGATCGCGCGGGTGCTGGAAGACGAACACTTTAGCGTGGACGTGGCCCACGACGGCGAGACCGGGTTGGACCTGGCATTGCGGGGGGCCTATGACGTGGCCATTGTGGATTGGATGCTGCCGGGGCGCGATGGGCCGAGCATTTGCCGGGCGGTCCGTGCCCGGCGCTTGCCGCTGGCCCTGCTGCTGCTGACGGCGCGCGGGCAACTCGAAGATCGCGTGGCCGGCCTGGACAGCGGCGCGGACGATTATCTGGTCAAGCCCTTCGCCTTTGAGGAATTGCTGGCGCGAGTCCGCGCGTTGGGCCGGCGCTTCCAGGTGCTCGCGGGCGATGGGACCGAACTCCGCGCCGGCGACCTGGTGCTGGACCTGCGGGCCCATCTCGCCCGCCGTGGGGACCAGCCGCTCGATCTCACCGCCACCGAGTGGAATTTGCTGGAATGCCTCGTGCGCCATCCCGGCCAGGCGCTTACTCGCCAGCAGATTCTCGACTACGTCTGGTCCTATGAGGCCGATGTGCAAGCGGCGATGGTCGATGTCTATATCTCTTACCTGCGCCGCAAGCTGGCCTTGCCGGGCCGGCCCGACCCCATCGAGACAGTGCGCGGCGTCGGCTATCGGCTGGAGCCGCGCCGTGTTTAGGGGCTTGCGCCTGCGCCTGACGGCGCTCTACCTGCTGGCCGCCCTGGCGCTGATGCTGCTCATCGGCGCCGGCAGCTACTGGCTGCTCGATCGGTACTTCGACAGCACCACCGACCTGGCGTTGCAGCACAAGATGGTCGAAGCCTTCCGCGGCCTGGGAGCCACGCCGCCCGCTAGCCTGCTGGCCGCCGACGCCGCCTGGACCGCCAACCGGCCCAGCGTGTTGCCCGCGCTCTCGCCCACCGCCGCCCGCGAGAAGGACCACGACGAGCATAAGTCGGAGGGATCCGGCGATGGCGGCGAGCATAGCGGCACCTCGCACAAGGAAGAGGAGTCGGCGGGCGACGCGTATAACGGGGAACTCGCGGCGATATTTGTCTTGCCGGTCACGGCGCAGGGGCAGGCGCTGCTGACGGCCGGGTCGTCCGCGCCCCTGGTCGGCGTGAATCAGGCCGCCGTGGCCGCCGCGCTGGCGCAGGGTGTGGACTGGCGCACCGATCGCCTGGCAAACGGCACGCGGGTACGGTTGCTGACCTACCGCGTCGAGGGTGGCCCGGCAGCCGCGCTGCAACTGGGGCGGGTGCTGGCCGACCAGGACCAGGTGCTACGGCGGTTGCTCATGGGCTTGCTCGGCCTGGGCGGCGTGGCCACGGTGTTGCTGGGCGGGGCCAGTTGGGTGCTGGCCGGGCGGTCCTTGCGCCCCGCGCAGCTGGCCTGGGAACGCCAGCAAGCCTTTGTGGCGAACGCCAGCCACGAACTGCGCACGCCGCTGACCCTCATGCGGGCCGGGGCCGAGGTGGTGCAGCGGACCCTACCGGGGGGCGATACGGATCAGCGGGCGATCCTGGACGATGTATTGCAGGAGTGCGACTATATGGGCCGGTTGGTGGAAGACCTGCTGCTGCTCTCCCGGCTCGATGCGGGCGGACTGGTGCTGG
>CBJNAR010000136.1:0-7444 GCA_966434075.1 uncultured bacterium | reverse complement strand
TCATCTTCATCAACCAGATCCGCATGAAGATCGGCGTCATGTTCGGCAACCCGGAGACGACGACCGGCGGCAACGCGCTCAAGTTCTACGCGTCGGTGCGCATGGAGATCCGCCGCATCGAGTCGATCAAGCAGGGCACCGACGTGGTCGGCAACCGGGTGCGCGTGAAGGTGGTCAAGAACAAGGTGGCCCCGCCGTTCCGGGTGGCCGAGTTCGACATCATGTTCAACGAGGGCATCAGCCGCATCGGCAACATCGTGGACATCGGCACGGAGCTGGGCATCCTGCGCAAGAGCGGCGCCTTCTACAGCTTCGGCGACCAGCGCCTGGGCCAGGGCCGCGAGAACGTGAAAGAGTTCTTGAAGGGCAACCTGGGCATGGCCGAAGAGATCGAAGGCCGCATCCGCACCGCTTCGGCGGCGGGCGCGCTGGTCCTCGCCGGCCCGGACAGCAAGAGCAAGAAGGGCGCTGCCCCCGTCGTCGAGGAAGAGGACGACGAGGAGATCTAAGACTGGCCTCCGGTGTATACTACACCGCAGTACCTGAATAGCAGCCGGCACTGGTAGGGGCGGGTACCAACCCGCCCCTATCCCTGTTCAGCCAGGGTCCGAAGGAGGATCGCCCATGTCCGCGGAAGCCAACAAGGCCATCGTGCGCCGCTTTATCGAGGGCGCGTGGAACGAAAAGAACCCCGCCATCGCCGACGAGTTGTGCGCCCCCACCTACATCTATCACGGCTCGGACCACGAACCCGGCCCCGCCATCGCCCGCCAACTGATCGGCATGTTCGCGGAGGCCTTCCCCGATGCCCAGGCGACCATCGACCAGATCCTGGCCGAAGACGACCTGGTCGCCATGCGCTGGACCACGGTGGGCACGCACGAGGGCGATTTCGGCGGCCTGCCCGCCACGGGCAAGCGCGTGCAGATGAACGGCATGGAGATCTTCCGCCTGGAGGACGGGCTGATCGTCGAGCGCTGGAGCAACAGCGACACGCTGGGCCTGCTGCAACAGCTCGGCGTGATTTCGCCCGCTGAGTAACTCCCTGCGGTGAAGGTGTGGGGGACAGGCCGGTTTGAAACCGGCCCCTACAGCGCCAAACGGGCGATCCGGCCGGTTTCAAACCGGCCCCTACACCGGGCAATTATGCCGGCTGAACACTGGAAAGCGACAGACGCACTTATGACCGAGCAGCCAACCAACGAGGCCCAGGCACCCATGATCCTGCGGCTGGAGGCCGACCCGCGCGACGCCAACCGGGTGGTCGTGACCTACGGGCCGCCCGCCGCGGACCTGAGTGCCGCGCGCACGCTGCTGTTGCATATCGCCGTAGTGGCCGACGAAGGGCTGCATACCGGGCAACCGTGCCCGCCCGACCTGGTGGCGCGGTTGCAGGCGGGCGACGAGTTTCAGCGCGAGTATAATCGGGCGCTGAATTTGCTGGCTGTGCGCCCGCGCAGCACCGCCGAGGTGCGCGACCGGCTGCGCCGCAAGAACGTGGCGCCCGACATGATCGACGCCGTCATCGCCCGCCTGCAACGCGCGCAGTATCTGGACGATGCCGAGTTCGCGCGCTACTGGATCGGCGAGCGCGCCCGCAGCAGTCCGCGCGGGGCACGGCTCTTGCGCGGAGAGTTGCGCAACAAGGGTGTCAGCCCGGCGCTGATTGATGAAGCGCTGGCGAATTTCGAGGCCGAGGCCGCCGCCGAACACGCCGCCCGGCAAGCTGCGGCGCCGGCTGACGATAGCGATGGCACCGAGCCGGATCTTGTGGATGGCGCAGATAGCCGCGAACTGCGCGAGGCGTTGGGGCTGGCCCAGCGCAAGCTGCGCGCCTACAGCAACCTCGATCCCGTCACCTTCCGCCGCCGCATGAGCGGCTTCCTGCTGCGGCGCGGCTACGGCTACGATGTCGTGTCCCGCGTCTTGAAGCACATCGAGGCGACGACGAGCGATCAGTGGTCAGTGGTCAGTGGTCAGGATGAGGAATGACGCCAATGGGGCACGGAACCTGTCATTCTGAGCGCAGCGAAGAATCTCGTCTCGGACGACCGGCGACGAGACTCTTCGCCGTGCGAAGAGCGACAAGTCATGTGTGATACTGACCACTGATCACTGACCACTGGCCACTAATCTGGTATAATAAGCAGTTGAGAGGAGATTAAGGCAGCATGCCGGATATTACATGGCAAGGCTACGCGTCGTTCCGCCTGCGCGGGAAGGATGCCACCATCGTCACCGATCCCTTCGATCGGGGCCTGGGGCTGGAAGTGCCGCGCCCGCGGGCCGACATCGTGACCATCAGCCGGGACGAGCCGGGCCACAACGCGGAGGCCACGGTCAAGGGCGAGCCGCGGGTGTTGCGCGCGCCGGGCGAGTACGAGGTCAAGGGCGTGTTCATCAACGGCGTCGCCACCTATGCCGACGCCAAGAAGGGCGCCCTGCGCGGCAAGAACACCGTCTTCGTGTATGAACTGGACGATGTGGTCATTTGCCATCTCGGCGGGCTGGGCCACACCCTGAGCGCCGCCCAGGTCGAGGCGTTGAGCGATGTATCGGTGTTGATCGTGCCCATCGGCGCGCCGGATGCGTTGGACGCGGCGAAGGCCGTCGAAGTGATCGGGCAGATCGAGCCGGCCATCGTGATCCCGATGATGTACAAAACCGGGCCGGAGACCCTCAACCTCGAACCGCTGGACCGGTTCGCGAAAGAGATGGGCTTGAAAGAGTGGGTAGCCCAGGATAAGCTGGTCATAAAAAGCAGCGACCTGCCGGAGACAACCCAGGTCGTAGTGCTCGAAGTCAAATCATAACGGGGCGGGGGCCAGGGGCGACAACCCTCTGGCCCCTCTCCTTTTTGGAGACCCGTCACCCACCTGGCGCACGGCGCCCGGAGAGGAGGAACACTTAATGGCTAAATATATTTTTGTCACCGGCGGGGTCGTGTCCTCCGTAGGCAAGGGCATCACCGTCGCCAGCATCGGGCGCATTCTCAAGAGCCGCGGGCTGCGCGTCTCGGTCATGAAGCTCGACCCCTACATCAACGTCGATCCCGGCACCATGTCGCCCTACCAGCACGGCGAGGTGTTCGTGACCGACGACGGCGCGGAAACCGACCTGGACGTGGGCCACTACGAGCGGTTCATCGACGAGAACATGACCCGCGCGGCCAACATCACCACGGGCCAGATCTACTCGAACGTGATCGGGCGCGAGCGCCGGGGCGACTTCCTTGGCGGCACGATCCAGGTGGTGCCGCACATCACCAACGAGATCAAGTCGCGCATCGCCGCGGTGGCCCGCCAGTCGGGGGCCGACGTGGTGCTGGTCGAGGTGGGCGGCACGGTCGGCGACATCGAGGGCCTGCCCTTCTTCGAGGCGATCCGCCAGATGCGGCGGGACGCGGGCCGCGAAAACGTGATGTACATCCACCTGACCTATCTCCCCTACATCGGCGCCACGCACGAACTAAAAACCAAGCCCACCCAGCACAGCGTCAAGGAACTGCGCTCCATCGGCATCAACCCCAACGTCATCCTCTGCCGCGCCGACTACCCGGTGGAGCCGGACACACTGGCGAAGATCGCCATGTTCTGCGACGTGGACCAGGACGCCGTGATCGAGATGCCGACCGTGAGCAGCATCTACATGGTGCCGCTGATCCTGGAGGACGCGGGCCTGGGCAACTACATCGTGAAGCGGCTGGAACTCGACTGCCACGCGCCCGACCTGGCCGAGTGGCGCCAGTTGGTCGAGCGGATTCGCGCCCCGAAGGAAACGCTGTCCATCGCCATCTGCGGCAAATATACCGAACTCCACGACGCCTACCTCAGCGTGGCCGAGGCCCTGAAGCACGCCGGGCTGCACCACCGCGTCGACGTGAATATCCGCTGGGTGAACACCGAGGTGCTGGAGCAGGAAGGCAGCGAGCACTTCCTGCATGACGTGGACGGCATCGTCGTGCCCGGCGGCTTCGGCGACCGGGGTGTGCAGGGCAAAATCATGGCCGCCGAATATGCCCGCGAGCACGAGATCCCCTACCTGGGCCTGTGCTACGGCATGCAGATGGCGGTGATCGAACTCGCCCGGCACGTAGCCGGCCTGCCCAACGCCAACAGCACCGAGATCGACCCGCGCACGCCGCACCCGGTGATCGACATCATGGCCGACCAGCGCGACATCGCCGACATCGGCGGCACGATGCGCCTGGGCATCTACGCCTGCAAGCTGGTGCCCGGCACCAAAGCCGCCGCCGCCTACGGCACGGACCAGGTCAACGAGCGCCATCGCCATCGCTTCGAGTTCAACAACGCCTACCGCGAGCGGCTGGAGGAGGCAGGGCTGGTCATCAGCGGCGTCTCGCCCGACGGGCGGCTGGTGGAAGTGATCGAGTTGCGCGACCATCCCTGGTTCGTCGCGAGCCAGTTTCACCCGGAACTGAAGTCGCGCCCGACCAACCCGCACCCGCTATTCCGCGAGTTCATCGCCGCGGCCATGCGCCGGCACCAGGCGCACCCGGACGGCGTGGTCGCAGCCGCCGAGCCGGCGGGGGTGCCCGGCGACCGCCACAACGGGCGCGCCGCCCGGCCCGAGCCGGTGGCCGCGGGCGCCGCCGAGACCAGGGCAGCGGACGCGCCCGGCGCATGAGGCCCGCACCCACCCCGCTGCCCCGGCGCGAGCGCGGCCTGACGGTGGACGGGGGCGAGGAAGGGCTGCTGGCGGGCAAGCTGAGCGAGGAGGCGGATGGGCTCTACCTGCGGGTGGCCGGCCACGTCTGGCGCGCGGCGCCCGGCGGCGACTACTACGACGCCTTCCGCTCGCTGCAGGGGCAGATGGGCGAGCAGTTGGGCTGGCGCATCGGCGCCTGCGGCAACTGCCGCTACATGCACTTCTCGCCCATGACCCGCCAGATGACCGCGGGCGTCACGGGCTACTGCCTGGTCAACAAAGCCGGACAGGACGTGGACGACCGCGACACGGTGGACGTGGTGGACGTGTGCCGGCACTTCGCCTACGGCCCCGACGACGAGCGCAAAGCCTGGTACAGCCGCTGGCTGGTCAGCCGGGGCCTGCCCCCGAAATAGCCCGCCCGGCATAAAGCAACGGCGCCCCGCCATGACGACGGGGCGCCGTTTTGATTCGGTCACAGGTCAGCCGCGGGGTGGAGTTGGTTTCAGACCAGCCGACTCTCGGTCGCGGTGTAGGGGCCGGTTTCAAACCGGCCTGCCTCCGGTCACGTTGTAGGGGCCGGTTGCAAACCGGCCCGTCGTCCCGGTCACGTTGTAGGGGCCGGTTTCAAACCGGCCCGCGCCAGGGGGCAGCCTGGTTTTACCGCGCGGCGACCTCGCTGAAATGGCCCTGGACGACGGCGCGGTCTTTGGCCGGGTCGCCGAGCAGCAGCAGGGTGATCGCCGGGTGATCCTGGGCCAGCAGGCGGGTATCGGTCCGCGCGACCCGTTGTACCTTGTCCACGACGAAGGTATAGACCCCGCCGTCGGCGCGCACCAGGCGGATGGTATCGGCGGGCCGGGCGGCGGCGAACAGCGCCGCGCCGGCCTCGCTATACGACACGCCCAGGACATAGTTCACCACGGTGCCGCTGACCCAGTTCGCCACGCCGGGGTCTTTGCTGAAGACCCAGTCGGGCAGAGTAGTGTTCGAGATCTGCACGCGGAAGTCCTTGCCGCCGAAGGCCACGCTGCGCGGGGCGCCCCCGGCCACATCGCCGTAATTCGGCGGCAGCGCGGCGCCGGTCGTCGCCGTAGCCGCGGGCGGCAGGGTCGCGGGGGGCACAGCGGTATCGGTCGCGGCGGGCGCGGCGGTATCGGTGGCAACCGGGGCCGCCGTATCCGTGGCCGCGGGCGCGAGCGTGGCCGTGCCGCCGGCCTGCACGTTGGTCGGCAGGGCGGTGAGGACGTTGGTGGGCTGCGGGATCACGGTGGCGCTGTTGCCCGTCAGCGGCGTGGTGGCGGCGAGGGTGGCCTCCACCGGACTCTGTTCGGGAGCCGCGCCGCCCGCCGGGGCGCCGGTGCTCGGCCCTTCGCCCGCCGGCACTGCCACACGCTGCCCGCTGAACGCGCCGGTCACCGGGCCCCACACCAGCGCCAGCGTGATCAGGGCGATCAACAGGGGCCAGATAAAGGCGCTTAACGGCGTCGCCGGTTCAGTGGCGCCGGTGACGTAGGTATCGGTGTCCACACCGTGCTCGGCGGCATGGGCATCGTGGGCGTCGTGGCCGCCCGCATCATGTGTATCGTGAACGTCGTGATTGCTGCTCATGAACCTCGTATTCCTCGTTAGTTAGCAGTGTTGGTCCCGTGGCAGGGGATGCGCACGGGCAAGGCCACGCGGGGCAGCCGCACCAGCAGGCCGTTGGCGGTGGCTGTCACCGTGCCGCTCCAGCGCAGGTAGGGAATGAACACCGTGACCCGGTTGTTGCGCGGCAGAAGCGCGCTCCCCGCCCCCTGTGTGCTGGTGGTGGCGCTGTTGAGCTGGCTGCCGTTCGCGCCGCGGAAAATCACCTGCAAGCCATGAACCCCTTCGCCCTTATCAAAGCGGCTGTTGCCGTTAGTATCGACATAGACTTGCAGCGGCATGGCGACCATGGCAACGTCGGGGGCGTGCCCCGTCTGCGGCAGCGGGATCGGGATCTCGGTGGGCAATTCTCCGGGCGGCGGCACTTCGATCACCGGCGTGGGCGTGCTTTCCTCGCCGCCGGGACCGGGCTCCTGGCCGGGCGGCGTCGCCGTCGCCGTCGGTTCTGGCGTATCGGTCGGCTCCGGCGTATCGGTCACGATGGGCGGCGCCGGGGCGCGCGTGGCCGTGGGCGGGGCCGCCGGGGCCGACGTAACGGTCACCACCGGCGCGATCACCGGGCCGGGCGTGCCGGCGGGCGGCGGCACGTTGGCGCGCACCTTCAGGCTGACGTTATAGGTCATGCTCGTCGATCCCAGGTCCCCCTTGTTCTTCACCATGATGTAGTAGAAATCGTCGCGGACCGGGAAGAAGTCGATCGACGACGCCACCACATCGTTCGGGCTACCGCTGGGCGGCACCCCGGTTGCGTCGTCGTTCTGGGCCATCACCGTCCTGCCGTCGCTATCGAACAGATAGAGATAGGTATCGACGCCGATACCCAGGTTATACGTCGCGACGGTGTACGCCTTGCCGCGCCCAGCGAAGAACTTATACCAGTCGGCATCCCCGCCAGGGCAGAAAGTATGCCCCGGCTGCACTTCTCCAATGAGCAAGAGATGGGCCGTGGCCGGCACGCCATCCGGCTCATAGGCGTCGAGGCACGGCCCGCTGATCGGGGTGGCCGTCGGCGCGAGCGGATTCTGCGTGGGCGTGGGCGACAGCGTGGCCGTGGGCGGCGTGGTGCCCGCGGATGTGAAGCCGACCGTATACACCCAGCCGATACCGCCGAGGCGGCGATTGTCGCGCA
>CBJNAR010000135.1:0-7458 GCA_966434075.1 uncultured bacterium | reverse complement strand
GAGTTTATCGCCGAAGAACTGCATCGCCGCTACCACCGGCCCAACCCGCTGGTGGAGCTGAACTGCCCCGACCCGCCACCCGGCTTTGACCCCGCCGCGCCCCACGACGAGATCCGCGCCGCGTTGGGCCTGGCGCCGGGGCGCAAGATCGTGCTCTACCAGGGCTGGATGTGGGAGGGGCGCGGGCTGGAGAACCTGGTACGCGCGGCCCCCTTGCTGGCGGACGAGGCCGCGGTGGTGTTTATGGGCTTCGGCGAGTACCAGGCGACGCTCGAACGGCTGGCCGCCGCGGGACCGGGCGGGCGGGTCTACTTCCTGCCGGCGGTGGATCATGCCGACCTGCTGCCCTATTGCGCCTCCGCCGATGTGGGCGTCATCCCCTACCAGGCGGTGGATCTGAACAACTACTTTAGCTCGCCCAACAAGCTGTTCGACTTTATCCAGGCCGGCGTGCCGATTGTCGCCAGCGACCTGCCCTTCTTGCGCAAGGTCATCACGGAGACGGGGGGCGGCGTCGTGGCGCGGCTCGATAGCCCCGAAGCCTATGCGGCGGCGATCAATGGCGTGCTGACCCGCCCGGACGGGGGTGCCGCCCTGCGCGCCAACCTCCGGCGCGCCGCCCCGGCGTATACCTGGGAGTCGCAGAGCCGCAAGCTGATCGCGGCCTACGCCGCCCTGGCCCGCGGGGATTAACCGCACCAGGGATTCACCGCACCGGCGGCGGGGTTTCGGCAAGCGTAGTGGGCGCTGACGACGGGGTAGCCGGGCGGACGATGGCGGCCTTGCGGCCCAGCGCGACCATCACCAGCACCACCAGCGCCGCGCCCACCATGAGCAAGGTGATCTGCTCGCCGAGGAGGAGCGCCGCGGCCAGCAGGGTGAGGAACGGCTGCAAGAGCTGGAGCTGGCTGACCCGCGCGACGCCGCCGAGCGCCAGTCCGCGATACCAGGCGAAGAAACCGAGGAACTGGCTGACCACCGCGACATAGCCGAAGCTGAACCAGGCCGTCCAGGGCGCGGGCGGCGCGGGCTTGCCCAGGGCCAGGAACACGGGCACGGCGATGAACGGCGCGGCCAGCACCAGCGCCCAGCTAATCACCTGCCACCCCCCGAGTTCGCGGGCCAGCCGCCCGCCCTCGGCATAGCCCAGGGCCGCGGCCAGCACCGCCCCGAACAGCGCCAGGTCGGCGGGCTGGATGTCGCCCGCGCCCATGCTGACGGCGAAGGCGACCACCGTGGCGCTGCCGGCCACCCCGGCCACCCAGAAGCCGCGCGAAGGGCGCTCTCCGGCCCGCAACGCCCCGGCCAACGCCGTGGCCAGGGGCAACAGGCCGAGGATGACGGCGCCATGCGCGGCGGGCAGGCGGCTCATGGCCCAGGCCGAGAGCAACGGGAAGCCCAGGATGACCCCGGCGGCGACGATGACGAGGCTGCGCCACTGCGGGCGCGACGGCCAGGGCTGGCGCGTGGCGAGCAGCAGCAGCGCGGCCAGCCCCGCCGCCACGAGGGCGCGCCCCAGCCCGACCGCCGTCGGGTCAAAGTAGGCCACGGCGACGCGGGTGGCGGGCAGAGTCAGGCTGAAGCCCAGCACGCCCAGGAAACCATAGGCCAACCCCCGCGTTTCCGCGTCCCGCTCACGCACTGTCCGGGTACCCTGCATGGCGTTCCTCGCTTCCACTCAGTACGCTATCGTAGACGTTTTCCATTATAGCAGATGCACTGCGGCCCTGTCTATCCTTGCGGACGCGCAATCGGCCAGTGAGGTCGTGGTGCGCCGGGCCGGTTTCAAACCGGTGCTACAATGAGCTGTGGTGGCTGGGCGGCGCGGGTGTAGCGGCTGGGTTCAAGTTGGCCGCTACGGGGCGGCGATTCCCGGCAAGGCGCAGGTAGGGGCTATCGCGGAATGCGGCAGACAACAAACCGGACCGGGTAGCGTGTACCCAATCCGGTTGGTCGCGATGAGGGAGGTCGGTGGTAAACCCCTGGTTAAATGCCGGGTGGAATTTCCTGCAAGGCCCAGGTGTTGCCGTCGGGGTCGCTGAAGGACGCGTACTTGATGCCCCTGCCCTGCTCGTCGATCTCGCTGACTTCCACGCCGCGACCCATGAGCGCGACGCGTGCCTGGCGAATGTCCGCCACGACCAGATGCAGGCCCCGCAGCGAGCCCGGCGCCATTTCGATACCGGGCAGGCCGGTGCTGAGGACGATGGAACACGCCGATCCGGGGGGCGTAAGTTGGACCACGCGGACAGTATCATTAGGCCGCACGTCATGGTCGGCGTGAAATCCGACCTGTTCCACGTAGAAAGCCTTGGCGCGGTCCACATCGGACACCGGCATCGGGACCAACTCAAGTTTCATGTCCATTATTAGTCTTGCTCTCCTGCACGCAGCGAAGGGGGCGGAACGCCGCGTCAGGCGGGCGTTTCCACTTTCGGCGTGTCGGTGGGGGCCGGGGTGTCATGGCTGACGACTTTGACCACGGCGGCGGTGCTGCCGACTTCGCTCGGCGTCGGGATGCGCGTGAACGGCGCGAAGTGGCAGGCGACCCAGTGCGCGGCGGGGCCCTCGCCGCCCACGTTGCGCCACTCGGGAATCTGCTGCTTGCAGATGTCCTGGGCCAGCCAGCAGCGGGTATGGAACCGGCAGCCGGTGGGCGGATTGAGCGGGCTGGGCACGTCGCCCTTCAACACAATGCGCTGGCGGCGATTGCGCGGATCGGGCATAGGGATGGCCGACAGGAGGGCCTGCGTGTAGGGGTGCTGCGGGTGCTCGAACAGCGCCGTGCGCGGTGCGATTTCGGCCATCTTGCCCAGATACATCACGCCGACCCGGTCGGAGACATGCTCGACGACGCTGAGGTTGTGGGCGATGAACAGGTAGGTCAGGCCGTACTCTTGCTGGAGGTCCTTCAGGATATTCAGCACCTGCGACTGGATCGACACGTCGAGGGCGGACACCGGCTCGTCGCAGACGATAAACTTGGGCCGCAGGGCCAGGGCGCGGGCAATGCCGATGCGCTGGCGCTGGCCGCCGGAGAACTCATGGGGATAGCGGCGGGCGTGTTCGGGGTGCATGCCCACGCGGCTCAGCACCTGGCGCACCCGTGCGTCGCGCTCCTCTTTGTCCGCGCCATGGATGCGCAAGCCTTCGGCGATGCTCTCGCCGATGGGCACACGGGGGTCCAGCGAGGAATAGGGATCCTGGAAAATAATCTGGATGTCGCGCCGGGCCCGCTTCAACTCGCCGGCCTTGAGGTTGAAGAAGTCCTGCCCCTGGAAGATAACCTTGCCGCTGGTAGCGGGCAGCAAGCGCAGGATGGTGCGCCCGATGGTCGTCTTGCCGCAGCCGGACTCGCCGACCAGGCCCAGGGTTTCGCCGCTACGG
Organism: uncultured bacterium; assembly: GCA_966434075.1. Lineage (GTDB taxonomy): Bacteria > Chloroflexota > Chloroflexia > QHBQ01 > JAICKM01 > JAICKM01. Next base: position 4,071 of record CBJNAR010000135.1, on the reverse strand, counting down.
ACATAGAAGCTGACATCGTCCACGGCCTTGACCTGGCCGACGACGCGCTGCAAGACGCCGCCGCGCACGGGGAAGTACTTCTTCACATTCTGGACTTGCAGCAAGGGCGCGCTGTCGCCACGGCCTTCCCCCGCGGCGCCGGCCTGCGTCGGCGTCGGCGTGCCGGGCGCATCGGCGGCTTGAAACGAAGGTTCGATATTTGGCATGGGTGATCAAGCTCCTCCACGGCGCGCCGCGCGCGGCCGGACAAACCTAACCGGGCCGGGAAGCCCGACGCAACTTACCGGCTCAACGACGTGGTCGAGACCCCTACCGCCTCGTCGGCATAGAGCCAGCAGCGGGAAGTACGCTTATCCGGCAGTAGGAACAGGGCCGGGTCTTCTTTCCGGCAGATATCCATGACATACGGGCAGCGATTGGCGAAGCGGCAACCGGGCGGGAGATTGCGCAGGTTGGGGACCGAGCCGGGGATCACATCCAGCCGATCCTTCACCTGGCCGAGCACCGGGATGGAGGCGAGCAAGCCCTGGGTATAGGGATGCTTGGGCGTTTCGAACAACTGGTTGACTTCCGCCTCTTCCACAATATGGCCTGCGTACATGACGGCCACGTGATCGGCCATCTCGGCGACGACGCCCAGGTCGTGCGTGATGAGTATGATCGCCGTGTTGAAATTGGTTTTCAGGTCCTTCATCAACTCCAGGATCTGGGCCTGGATGGTCACGTCGAGGGCCGTGGTCGGCTCGTCGGCGATGAGCAGTTCGGGTTCGCAGGCCAGGGCCATGGCGATCATGACGCGCTGGCACATGCCGCCCGACATCTCGTGCGGGTAGTTCTGGGCCCGCTTCTTGGCCGCGGGAATACCCACCATGCTCAAGAGTTCGACGGTGCGCTTCAGCGCCTGGTCGCGGCCCATGCCGCGATGCAGCATCAGCACTTCGCTGATCTGGTCGCCGATGCGGTAGACCGGATTGAGGCAACTGGTGGGCTGCTGGAAGATCATGGAGATGCGGTTGCCGCGGATCTTGCACATCTCGTCTTCGCTGAGCTTGAGCAGGTCTTGTCCGTGGAACCAGATATTGCCGCCGACGGTCTTACCCGGCTGCCCGATGAGGCGCATGATCGAAAGGGAGGTCACACTCTTGCCGCAGCCGGACTCTCCGACCAGCCCCATGGTTTCGCCCCGGCGCAGGGCAAAACTCACCCCGTCCACGGCCTTGACGACGCCGTCTTCGGTGTAGAAGTAGGTTTGGAGATTCTCGACGCGGAGAATTTCGTCCGAGGGGCCGCCGGAGACGGCCGGTCCACTGCGGGGCGCGCCGGTGGCGCGCGTCTGGCCGTTCGACCCAGGGGTGGTACTCGGAGGGGCTGCTTGCGTGTCCAGAGTAGTGGCTCCTTTCGTATGCCGTTTGCACTGAAGGGGAGATCAGTTAGGGACAAGTGTATCAAAAAGCCCCCTGGTTGTCAAATGGTTATACCGCTGCAGCCGGGCGGGCGGTTCAATCGGCCTGCGGTTCCTACGGATGGGTCCGGTCGCTACTCGACATAGCGCGCCAGCTTCTCCAGGCTCTGCTGCGTGCCGGTCTCATTATCCGCGGGGCGAATACCCGACGGGATGTCGCTGAATGCGATCGAGACAGTGGTCCCGCCGGCTGCGGCCTCCAGTGTGACCACCATGGTCATCTCGCCGGCGAAGGCGGGATCGGCCGAATCAAAGATGATCGCTTCGACGATTCTGCGCGGCGGCACAAGTTCGACAAACCGGGCCGTATAGCGATCTTCCCGGTCTGCCGTCTTGCCGCGGGCGGTTTCTGCGGATGACGGATAATACAGCGACATCTCATAGCCGCCACCAACGCGACCGTCGAAATGATGGACTTCGCCGATCATATCGCCCGGCGCCAGCCAGACCGCTAACGCCGCCGGATCGGTAAAGGCGCGATAGAGCGCCTCCCGCGAGGCCTTGATGAATTTGGAGTTGTGGGTGCCGGCGCGGGAGTGCGGGTCTGTCATGGACTTAACCCTTCGCGATCTAAGGGAGAATGGTCCACAATCAGCTTATTCCCGGTAGCACCGATTGTCAACCTCAAGCCGGAACGGCACCGTGCCCGCTACCCGGCGGGGCACCTGCGCCAGCGCGACCCCGGCGGCAACTTTGCCGTGGCCGGTGGAGAATGCTATAATACAGGACCGGCGCCGCGAGGCGACCCCCGATAGAGGAGCCTGTTGCCCCTGATGATCGCCATTGCCCCCCCTGAGATCCATGCGCGCAGCAAGGGCACCCTCCAAATCCGCACCACTGTCGATTATGACGGCAGCCAGGGCTATCCGGTCTATCTCACGGCCACGGCGACCAACCAGGGCGAGATTGTGCCCTGGATCGCGGCGCCCGCCTTCGAGATCACCGGGACGCCGGCGCCGGTGGGCGCTGTGACTCTGGAACTCAGCTACCGGGCCCGCGATCCCGCCGCGCCGTTGCGCCTGAGCAGCGACGGAATCGTCCTGCAACTGGCCGCGGCGAACGTCCCGCCCTTCGCCCAGACGCGGACCGATTATATCCGCAACTGGTACCGCGATGTCGCCTATTTCCGCCCCGCCGACGTGGAGGGCCTGCCCTTTCGCGACGATCCGCTGAGCACCGGGGCGTTGCGCGCGGCCTATGACGGCGACGAGCAGGGCGGCCTGGTGCTGGCCCGCCCGCGCGGGGGCGGGCTGGTGGGGCTGGTCGTCCAGGTGGGCGCCGTGTTCCAGGTGCTGCGCTGGTTCGACTATGGCGCGGCTCTCGACGCACGCGGCGCCTATCCCGCCCGCCCCGGCTACGTGGTCGCGCCGGGCGGGTATCTCGACCTGGCCGAGGGGCGCGAGGTGCCCGATGCGGCATCCGCCGATGCCGTCTGGGAGCCGGAGAGCGGCACCAACCCGCCCATGCGCCTGCGCCCACTGAACGGCACAACCGCCACCACCCTGCGCACGCCGGTGACGCTGCCCCTGGCCGTCACCCGCGTCTTCGCGCAGGGCAACCCGCGCGACGGGACCATCCGCGACTGGAACGAGATCCGCGACATCTTCGACAACTGCAACGAAGAACCCTACCGGGCCGACCTGTGTGTGGACAATATCTGGGCCCCGGCGGGGATCGAGTTCCGCATCATCGTGCGCCGCGAGATCCGCATCGCCGATAACTGGGCGCACCAGCTCCCGGCGACGGTGCTACGCGAGTTCAGCCGCGCGCATAACCTGCCGCGCCTGCTGAACGTCTACTTCTTGCGCGCCGTCGAAGGGGCCCGCGCCTGGGGCGCCGCCGACCGCAACCCCGGCCAGAACGGCCAGCAGGGGGCGCTGTGGGTGGGCGACCGCTGCTTCGAGGCGCCGACCAGCGAGTGCTGGGCCGAGGATATCGTGACCATCGCCCACGAGGCGGGCCACTTCCTGAACTTGGCCCACCGCTGTGACAACACCGGCGCGCACCCCCGCTGCGGCCCCGGCGACGAGCAGTACCTCATGTATGGCGACGGCACCAGCGCCGCCTCGCGCGTGCTCACCGACGAGGAGATCTTCCGCGCCCGCCAGCGCGCCTGGTACTATCGGCCTTAAGTCTCTAGCCCGCGCCGCCGGGACTGTGCTATGATGGATGCCAACGACCGCTATCTTGCGTAGACAGGACAGTGGTATAATGAAAGGAGACCATCCGCGGTTTGATGGTTTTCGGTCAGCGAAAGGACGTTGGACATGGCTACCAATCCCGGCGGGACGCAGCCCCGCTACACGACCCGGCCCCAGATGCCGGCCCCGGTGGATATCACCGGGCGTGTGATCAAGTTACTGGGCAAAGATCATATTGGACCCGACGTGATCCGCACCATTGCCGGGATGGGTGAGGATGTCATCGCAGTGTTGGGCGCCGTCGCCACGGGCGAGCGCCCGGCGAGCGCCTATGAGCGCGAGAACGCCGTCTATGTGCTCGGCATGCTCGGGCAGGACAGCGCCGTCGACCCGCTGGCGCGAGTGCTGTGGGACCCCAACCTGAACACGCAGGTGCTGGCGGCGCGCGCGCTGGGGCGCATCGGCCAC
>CBJNAR010000134.1:0-7486 GCA_966434075.1 uncultured bacterium | reverse complement strand
TTCGCCTGGGCCTACGACTGGGTGAGCCGCACCTTCTTCCACGGCGAGTGGCGGCGCTGGCAGCGGGCTGCGCTGGAACCGCTGGCGGGGCTGCCGGGCGGGCGCGTGCTCGAAGTCGGCTTCGGCACCGGCGACCTGCAGGCCGACCTGCGCGCCGCCGGCTACCGCGCCTATGGCATCGACCTCTCGCCGCAGATGTTGCGCGTGGCGCGGCACAAAGCCCAGCGCACCGGTGCCGCCCCGCTCTGGGTAGCGCGGGCCACGGCCACGGCTCTGCCCTTCTCCGCCGCTACCTTCGACGCGGTGGTCAGCACCTTCCCCAGCGAGTATATCTTCGACCCGCGCACCCTGCGCGAGATCCTGCGCGTGCTGCGCCCCGGCGGCCCGCTGGTCATCGTGCCGGGCGGCGTGTTGCTGCCGGTGGACCCCACCTCGCAACTGCTGCAACGCTTCGCCGCGCTCGTCTATGGGCAGGGCTACCGGCGCGCAGGTGACCACGCGACCCGGCGGCAGGCCATCCTCGACGCTTTACAGCACAGCCCCGGCGCCGGGCCGCTCTTGCCCAATCTGCGGGCCACCGGCTTCCAGGTGCAAACCTATACCGGCATCAGCCCCCGGTCGGTCGTCCTCGTGGTCGTGGCGCGCAAGCCCGCGGCTTGAGCAATAATGCTTACGGCCGCCGCCCGGCCCGCGCCCAGGCGATCACGCCCACGAGCGCCAGGGCCAGCACGCCAAAGAGCCAGTAGGTCGCCGGGGGGCCATCCGCCGGGGGCAGTGCGGTGGTGGGCGTCACCTGCGGTGTGACAGTCGCGACAGGCGCCGGGGTGTCCGTCGCCGGCGGCGGGACGGTGGGCGGGGGCAGCGGAGTATCGGTAGGCGCAGCCGTGGCCGTGGACGCGACAGGTGTAGCGGTGGGCGGAGGCGGCGCCGGCGTAGCGGTCGGCACCGGCGGCGCCGTGGCGGGCGCGGCGATGGTGGGGCTGGGCGGCGCGGATGTTAGGACCGGCGGGCGGGTCGGCAGCGGGCGCGGGGTCGGCGACGCCGGGGGGCGCGTGGGACGAGGCGTGTGCGTGGGTGCGGGCGGAGGTCGCGGAGTCGCGGTGGCGGGCGCGGCCTGGGCGCAAAGCGCGTTGCCGCTGGGCGCCGGGGGGTTGCCGCCCCAGCCCCAGCCCTCGATCGATCCCGGCTTGACGATATAGCTGCTCGCTCCCAGGGTCGAGGCAACCCAGCGCCCGTCGCGCCAGTGGGCGTATTGCCAGTAGACGCACGGTGTGCCCTGGCACTGGCACGCGCAGGGCTGGTTGGGGTCGAGGCAGCCCACCCCGTTGATCGCGCAGATCTGCGCGCCCAGGTTCTCATACGCCACGCGCAGCGGCAGCCCCGTGCGTTGCAGCAGGTCGAGGCCCGACACGCCCGCGGGCGGCACGCTGAAGCAGTAGGTCTGCACCTGGCCCGCCCCAGAGGAAATCACCAGGCCCACGTTGCCGTCCGCAGCGCGCGCCGGGGCGGCCGGCCCGGCCCAACCCAGCGCGAGGACCAAAAGGATGAACACCGCCGGCACAGGAAGCCGGAGCAAGCAGGCGCGGATATTCCATTGTGGTGGGCAGCGACACACGCAGAAGTATAACACAGCTCCGCAACCGACAAACCGCCAAAACTAACGGACATGAAAACGGGGGACACGGCGTACGAGTACGCCGTGTCCCCCTGCAGTGCCCGCCGCGTACTACTTCAGTGTGACCATGATCGGGATCAGCCCGGTGCCGCTGTCGAGGTCGGCCAGCGCCTTGCCGATGACCGATCCGAACTTGATCTGGCTGGCGTCGGCCTTCATAGCATAGCCTGCGTGCGGGCTGCTGACCAGCATATCTCCGGCATGGATGGCGCCAAAGCCGGCGTCTACCTTGACCCCCTTGTACGCCCCAAGCGTAACCACGCTGGCATAGCCACCCTTAGCCGCCACCTGGCGGGCATCGGGGACAGCGTGCAGCGTCCCATCCGCGTCGCTGATCTTCGTTTCAGGCATGGCGATGCGGCCGGGGTCCGGCTTACTCTGGCTCAGGTCCACGTTGGAGAGCAGCGCCGCCTGTTGCGCCGCGGCGGCGGCGGCCGCCGCCTGCTGCGCCTCATATGCCGCCTTGGTAGCTGCATCCGGGACATACATGACCTGATCCACGATGCCGACTACGCCGGTGTCATAGGCGCCGGCGGCTTTCTGGATCGTCACAACCGGAATTGTCCCCAGCACTGCCGGGCTATTGCCGACGATAGTGACGACATCCCCCACTTCCAGCGTGTCTGCACTGACGTTCTGCATAATGTCGACGACATAGCCCGCCTTCGACCCGGCCACATACAGGTTGCCTTCCATGCGGGTCGAACCATTCACTTCGAGCGCCGATGTCCCCTGGGTGGGACCGCCCTGGCTGTCTACGTAAAGGGAGTAGAGGCCCGTGTTGGTGGACTTGAAGTAGCCGGCACGGTAGGCGGAGGTACCGAGGACCGCATAGGAATTCGACCCCGTCCCCGACGCAGTCGCATGGAGAGCCGCATAGCCGCTGTCGTTGCTGGAGACGCTAACGCCGCGCCCCCCATTGAAGACACCGGCGTAGTCGCCCGCCGGCGCGCTGCTATACACGGCCCAACAGTTTGTGTCAGGGGTGAGGCACAACACCTGGACGGCCTCCGCGCCCGAGGCGTTATTGACGTCGAGACTGTCGGTCGTGGTCGAGGAGATGACCATCCCGATCTGCGCACTATTGGTGATGACCAGCCGGGTGCCGACGGCGTCGGCGATGTTGCGCCGGCCCAGGTCGACGAACTTGCCCATCTGTCCGCGGGTGACATTGTTGTTCGGGCGGTAGTAGGGGCGGTTGCCGGGCGCCACGCACGGCTCCCCCACCCCCCCACAGGTATAGCCGCTGATGATGTGGTCGAGGTAGAGGTTGTTGATAAAGTCGTAGAAGGGATTGCTGGGCAGCACATCTTCAAATTGCTGCACCGTGGTGGGGACGTTGGGCGCCGCCCGTTCGGCGGCAGCTATTCCCGCGCCGGCATCCGGGATCGGACGGTTCATGGTGTCAGGGGCGGGTGCGCCCCAGGCCAGATGGCCGGCCAAGATCATTGCCAAGCCCAGAGCAACCACGCCGGCGATCCCCAGCCGGAGCCCGCGAAAGTTCGATCCACGCATGACGCGATTCATCGGTACTGCTCCCTTCCTACCACTTGCGTTCCGTCCTGGTGCCTATCGGTGGTGCGCTATCTGTGGCAGCGCCAGGGCGGAGGTCAAGACCGCGCGTTCCGCGCGCCTGCCGCCACAGTACGCCCATTATAGAGGCGGCAACGACAAAGCACAATCAATCCACGTAAAATCGGCCTGAATGCAGCGGCACAAGCCGCCGCTCCCCCGCGCCGGCGACAAAGATAGGACGGACCGATAGCGTGTAGCGTGGGTGCGGGGGAGCGGCAGGGTCGAGCGAGGTGGCTTATCGCGGGATGTACTCCCGCGAGGGTGCCAATCAGCAAAAATCCGCCGAATCGGGTATAATTAGTAGCTGTGCGTGGAGCATGCGCGTGCGTAACCTCTACAAAACATCCACTGATTATTTGCCGGGCATGGACGGCGCGACTCCCGCCCATCGGACGCAGCAGGCAGACCAGGGTCGCCGCTAGTATATTAGGGTAGGAGTCTCATGCAGCGCAAAGATATACGGAACATCGCCATTGTGGCCCACGTCGACCACGGCAAGACCACGCTCGTGGACGCGATGTTGAAGCAGAGCCATATTTTCCGCGAGAACCAGCAGGTCGCGGAGCGAGTCATGGACTCGAACGCGCTCGAACGCGAGCGCGGCATCACCATTCTCGCCAAGAACACGTCCATCGTCTATAAGGATGTCAAGATCAACATCGTGGACACGCCCGGCCATGCCGACTTCGGCGGCGAGGTGGAGCGCGTCATGAACATGGTCGACGGCGTGCTGCTGCTGGTCGACGCCGTGGACGGCCCCATGCCGCAGACCAAGTTCGTGCTGCGCCAGGCGTTGCAGCGCGGGCACAAGGCCATCGTCGTCGTCAATAAGATCGACCGGGCCAACGCCCGCCCCATGCACACGATCAACGCCACCTTCGACCTGTTCGTGGACCTGGGCGCGAACGAGGAGCAGGCCGAGTTCCCGGTGCTGTTCACCAACGCACTGACCGGCGAGGCCGGGCTGGACCACAACCACATGGGGCCGACGCTGGAGCCGCTGTTCGAGACGATCCTGGAGCACATTCCGGGACCGGAGGTCGAGCCCGACCAGCCAACCCAACTGCTGGTGACGAACCTCAGCAACGACGAATACAAGGGCAAGATCGTCGTGGGCCGCTTGCAGAGCGGCACGGTGCGCAAGGGCCAGCCCGTGGCGCGCATCGACCACGACGGCAACATCACGCCCGCCAAAGTCACCCAGGTCTTCAACTACCACGGCCTGACCCGCCAGGAGGTCGAGGAAGTAGCCGCCGGGGACATCATCGCCCTGGCCGGCGTGCCCGACGCCAACATCGGCGACACGATCAGCGACCTGGCGAACCCGGTGGCGCTGCCGCCCATCCGGGTCGAGGAGCCGACGCTGCGCATGAGCTTCAGCGTCAACAACAGCCCCTTCGCCGGGCGCGAGGGCACCTACGTCACCAGCCGCAAGCTGCGCGAGCGGCTCTACAACGAGTTGGAGCACGACGTGGCCTTGCGCGTGGAGGATACGGACACGACAGACACCTTCCTGGTCTCGGGCCGCGGCGAGTTGCACCTGACCATCCTGATCGAGAACATGCGCCGCGAGGGCTACGAGTTCCAGGTCTCCAAGCCGGAGGTCATTTACAAGGAACAGGATGGCAAGTTGCAAGAGCCGTATGAGCAGGTCGAGATCGAAGTCGCCCAGGAAGTGCTGGGCGTGGTGGTCGAAATGCTCGGCGCGCGGCGCGGGGTCATGCAAGACATGAAGTACCGCGACGACGGCAGCGTGCACCTGGTGTCCCGCGTGCCGACGCGCGGCCTGCTCGGCTTCCGCCAGCAGTTCCTGACCAACACACGCGGCCAGGGCATCATGAACACGCTCTACGCCGGGTACGGGCCGCTGGCCGGGCCGGTCGCCACGCGCAACTTCGGCTCGCTGATCGCCTGGGAGGCCGGACCCACCACCACCTTCGGCCTGCATGGCGCCCAGGAGCGCGGCCAGCTCTTCCTCGGCCCCGGCGTGGAGGTCTACGAGGGCATGGTCGTGGGTCAGCATATCCGCGAGAAGGACCTCGAAGTCAACGTCTGCAAGAAGAAGCACCTGACCAACATGCGCAGTTCGACCGCCGAGGAAGCGCTGCGCCTGGAGCCGCCGCGCATCATGTCGCTGGACGATGCCATCGAGTACCTGGCCGACGACGAATTGCTGGAAGTCACGCCGAAAGCCTTCCGCCTGCGCAAGCGCGTGCTGTCGCACCAGGACCGCGGGCGGCTGGCGGGCCAGGCCAAGAAAGGCGTGCCGGCCGGCGTCAGCAGTTAAGCCATTTGTCGATCTGGCATACATATTGCTTTTCTATCTCTCGCCTACATGATGACGCCCGTCTATCTTTACCGGGGTAGACGGCGATGAAGCAAGAAAGTTAGAGGAGAGATAGATTAGTTATGGATAATCAGCAGGTTTTGCAGAAGTATCTTGGCGACATGCACGCGCTGGAGGCGCATATCCAGACCGCCATCGACAAGCAGGTGAAGCTGGCCGAGAACGACCCCGAGGCCAAGCAGAAGTTCGCCGAGATGTCGGGCACGCTCAAGGGCCACCTGTCGGCGCTGGAGCAGCGGCTGGAAGCGCTCGGCGGCAGCGCCACCAGCCCGGTGAAGGAAGCGGGCGCGGCGGTGCTCGGCCTGGGCGCCGGGCTGATCGACAAGATGCGCGCCGAGGAGATCTCCAAGGATCTCCGCGATGACTACACCGCGCTGAGCCACAGCATCATCAGCTACGTCATGCTGAACGCCACGGCGCTGGCGCTGGGCGACCAGCAGACGGCGGACCTGGCCGAGCGCAACGTCAAGGACAACGTCGCCTTCGTCGTCTGGGTCAACAACAACATGCCGAAGTTTGTGATCAAGGACTTGCAGGACAGCGGCGCGAGCATCGATCAGGGTGCCGCCGAGGCCAGCCAGGCGGCGGCCAAGCGCATCTGGAACCAATAATCGCCGTAGCACCTCACGACTCGACCGCAGGCCGGCGCCCCAGGGGTGCCGGCCTTTTGCGTGTGTTTGACAAAACGTGCCCCGGCGCCTACAATCGAGCGAGAGACCACGCACTAGGACGGAGCGAAACCGTGGATTCAGCACCGGACGGGCAATCGCCCGCCACTCAGGAGGCCCGCGCGGCGATGCAGTTTGCCGAGGGCGACGCCGCGTTCGCGCAGGGCGATCTGGCGGGCGCCGCCGTGGCCTACGAGGCCGCCGCCGCCGATTTTCGCGCCCTGGACGCGCCCAAACTGCTGGCCGATTGCCTGCACCAGCTCGGCGTCATCCGCCAGTACCAGGACGACTACGCCGGGGCCGAGCCGTTGTTGCAGGAGAGCCTGAGCCTCGCCGAGCGGCTGGACGACGCCGAGGCCCAGGCGCGCACGCTGCACCAGTTGGGGCGCTCGCGGGTGCAGCAGGGCGCCTATGCCGCCGCCGACGACTACTATAGCCGCAGCCTATCGCTCAAGACAATGCTGGGCGACCGGGCGGCCATGGGCAGCACATTGCACCAGATGGGCATGGTGCGCCGCCTGATGGGCAACCTGCACGAGGCCGCCGAGTTCTACGGCCTGGCGCTCGCCATCAACCAGCGGCTCCAGGACTGGAACGGCGTCGGCGGCACGCTGGCCGAACTGGGCCGCCTGCGGCTGCAAGAGGGCGATCTGGCGGCGGCGCTCGCCAACTCCTGGCAGGCGCTCTCCATCTTCCACGGTACCAGCCGCCCCGAAGCCGCCTACGCCGCGATCACCATCCTCAACGTGCGCCGCCGCATGGAGCCCGCCGCCTTCGCGGAAGCCGCGGGCCGCGCCGGCATCACCCGCGAGGTGATCGACCAGGTGGAAGAGGCTGTCCATGAACGCTGAGATCGTCTCGGTCGGCACCGAGCTATTGCTGGGCAACATCACCGACACCAACGCGACCTACCTGACCCGCGAACTGGCCGCGCTCGGCATCAACTGCTACTGGGTCTCGCAGGTGGGCGACAACCTGGGCCGCCTGACCGAAGTGCTGGGCCGGGCAATGGACCGCTCGGACCTCACCGTGGTCAGCGGCGGGCTGGGCCCCACCGAAGACGACCTGACGCGCGAGGCCATCGCCGCCGTGCTGGGCGAGGAGATGGTGGTGCAGCCCGACCTGGAGGCCGAATTGCGGGCCTTCTTCGCCCACCGGGGCCAGGTGATGCCCGCGCGCAACGCGAAACAGGCGACGCTGATCCCCTCGGCCCAGGTGCTG
>CBJNAR010000133.1:0-7559 GCA_966434075.1 uncultured bacterium | reverse complement strand
GATCTCGGCAGCGGGCCGGACCCCGCCTTTTCCACGAATGTAGCCGAATCGGCCACGGCGAACGGGCCGTTGCGCGTGGGGCCCCAGGCGGGGCACTGGAAAAGCGCCCAACTGCCGGCCTCGCTGGCCCGCCTGCGCGGCAACACCGGCACCGCCGCCGCCGGACGCACCGAAGTCGCGCTGAATCTGGATCTCGCCAACCGCACCGCGCAGTTGCTGCGCGCCCAGGGCATCGTGGTCGATATCCTGCCCGCGACCGTGCCGACCGGCTACCGCGCCGATGCCTTTGTGGCGATCCACGCCGACGGCAACAACAGCACACGGGCACGGGGCTACAAGATCGCCTCGCGCTGGCGCTCGGGCGTGGCCTTCCGCGACGAGGTGTTCGTCGAGACGCTGACCCAGGTTTACGGCGACATGACCGGGCTGCCGCGCGACTCGGCCGTCACCCGCAACATGCGCGGCTACTACGCCTTCAATACCTGGCTGGGCGACGAGAGCCGCATCAGCCAGTTGACCCCCGCCGCCATCATCGAGACAGGCTACATGACCAACCCCAGCGACCGGGCCGTCCTCTTCAACAAGCCCGATGTGGTGGCCGCCGGGATCGCGCGGGGCATCCTTGCCTTCCTGAGCCAGACCAAGGGCGCGGCCGCCACGATCCAGGCGCCCGCCGAAGCCCTGGCCCCCCTCTCGCCCACCCAGCGCAGCGTCGTCGTAACGCAGGACCGTGTGGCCGTGCGCGCCGCCGCCTCGGCCACATCCGCCGTCGTCACGCGCATGGATCGCGGGGATGTGCTCTACTACCTGGACAGCACGGTGCGCCCCAGGGGGCCGATCACGAACATGCACGGCGGCGAACTGGCCGCCAACAGCGGCTATTTCCGCGTCGGCATACCGGGCCGCGACGGCGTGTTCTACATCAACCGCGATTACGTGGTCGTCCAGGAGCCGGCCCCCTAAGCCTTGTGACGGCCCCGCCTATCCGGTATAATGGGCTGACACTTGCATAAAGCCCGTGTAGCTCAGGGGACAGAGCGCCGCCGTCCTAAGGCGGGCGTCGGGGGTTCGAATCCCTCCGCGGGCACCCATGAAGCACCCCACGTGGGGGCTTTGTGCTATAATGGAGGGGATCCGGCGTCCCGCTGCCGGACAGGGAAGTCAGGCTTCCAGCAGGCGCCGGGTATCCGTCCATTGGAAGGAGCAGACGCTATGCAAATCGCCTTAAAAAGCAAGAACCGCAAGTTGAGCGAGACCGAAGAAGATCTGATCCGCAAGAAAGTAGGCCGGTTGCCGCGCTACCTGGATCAGATCACCGAGGCGGAAGTGATCATCGGTCAGGAGCGCCCGCGCCGCGGGGCCGACAAGCAAGTGGTGCAATTGACCGTCCGGGCCAACGGCACCTTGCTGCGAGCCGAGGAAAGCGACGCCGAGATGCAAGACGCCCTGGACGCCGCGCTCGCCAAGGTGGAGCGCCGCATCGAGCGCTTCCGCGGGCGCCGCGAGCGCAACAAGAAGGGCCGCAGTTCGTTGGGTGAGGCGCTGGTGCCGCCTGCCCCCGAGGTGGAACCGGAAGAGGAAGAACCGGCGGCGCCCGCCATTGTCCGCACCAAGCGCTTCGTCGTCCAGCCGATGGAGCGGGAAGACGCCGCCGAGCAGATGGAGTTGCTGGGCCACAGCTTCTTCGTCTACATGGACGCCGAAACCAAGCATATGTCGGTCCTGTACCGGCGGCAGGACGGCAATTACGGCCTGCTGGAGCCGGTGCTCGCCTGACCGGCGCGCGGCGGCCCCATTGATTGGATACCCCGGCCCGGCCTGCACAGGCCGGGCCGCTCGTTTGCGAGGATAATGCGCCATGAAGGACAGTATCGGGAAGATCCTGCGCGAGGAGCAGGAACAATATCTCGTCGCGCTCTTGCCGGCCCGCGACCCGGTGGCCGCCGGCATCGAGTCCGACGCGAGCCGGCACCAGGTGCCCATTGTCGACCCGGAGGTCGGGCGCTTCCTGTATATCGCGGCGCGCAGCATCCAGGCGCGCCGGGCGCTGGAAGTGGGCACGGCAACCGGCTACTCGGGCCTATGGCTGGCCCGCGCCTTGCCCGAGGGCGGCAAGCTGGTGACGATTGACGTGAACCCCACCCGCCAGGCCCGTGCCCGCGAGTCCTGGGCCGCGGCGGGATTGGCCGAGCGGGTGGAGACGATCACCGGCCCCGCGCTCGAAGTCCTGCCCACGCTAAGCGGCCCGTTCGATCTGCTGTTCATCGACGCGCTGAAGGACGAGTACCAGCAGTACTTCGACCTGGCGCTGCCGTTGCTGCGCCCCGGCGCCCTCGTCCTGGTGGACAACGTCCTGTGGAAGGGCCGCGTCGCCACGGGCGAACACGATGAGGAGACGGACGCGATCCGCGATTTTAACGCCTACGCCATGAGCCACCCGCGCCTGACCGCCGTGATCCTGCCCCTCGGCGACGGCGTGCTCTATGCCGTGGTGGAATAGCGCCCGCTCGCCCTGCCCATGACCTGGGCGACCCCGTCGTTTTGCATGGGAAAGCCGCCAAACCACGGGGCGGGAGGCGCGGTTTGGTATAATATCGTATGTTCACCCGTTGTACCCGCCCCTGGCCGGCGCGGGTTCTGCTCGCCGTCCTCTGCGCGCTGGGGGTGCTGTTGTGGCAACCCGCCGCCGGCCAGGCGCACCCCGCTCCTTCCGTCATCCACGATTACCTGGTCCGGCTGGGGCCGGGCACGGCGCAGGTCTTCTTGCGCCTGGCCGTGGACCCCACCCTGGTGCCCCAGGTGTACCGCCAGATCGACACCAACGGCGACGGCGTGACCCAGCCGCAAGAGCGCCAGGCGTGGCTCGATAAGTACCTCGCCAACATGCGCTTCACCGTGGACGACCGGCCCGCCACCGTGGGGCTGGTGGGCGCCTCGCCCGCCGATCAACGCAACTTCGTCGTCAGCATGCAGCACCCGGTGACGGTGACGATGCAGCTTACCTATACCCTGCCCGCCGACGCGCCCAACGCCATACCCGCCGACCACCACTTCGTCCTGTCCGACAACACGAACTACGTCGGCTACGACGAGTACAACGCCAGTTGGGAAGATGCTCCTGGGGCGATCACGACGGCGCATGACCTGACCCAGCCGGCCAACCCGGCGATGTTCGAGGCGATCTTTGAGCGCGACCCCACCACGGCCCCGGCGCCCGCCGCCGCCCCCGCCCCGCCGGTGACGAACGCCGTGCCGCAGGAGTCGCTCGGCGCCCAGTTCGCCGACCGCCTGGACGAGTTCCTGCGCGATCCGCACGCCGATATGCGCTTTGGGCTGCTGCTGTTCGTGCTGGCCGCCGGGCTGGGCGCGGCTCACGCGCTGACGCCGGGCCACGGCAAGGCGGTCGTCGCCGCCTACCTGGTCGGCTCGCGCGGGCGCGTGCGGGATGCCATCGCCCTTGGGTCCATCGTGACGCTCACGCATACGATGAGCGTGGTTGCGCTCGGCGTGGTGCTGCTGGTGATCAGCAACTTCATTTTGCCGCGCTGGCTGCTGCCGGGCCTGGAGGTCGCGTCGGGGCTGCTGATCGTGGTCCTGGGCCTCTACCTGCTCGCCGGCCGCCTGCGCGCCTACCGGCGCGGCACGCCCGCCGCGCCGGCGCACACCCACACGCACGCAGATGGATCGACTCACACCCACGACCACGCGCACGAGCATAGCCACGACGATGGGCACACCCATGACCACGATCACGGACATGAGCACGTGCATGACCACGATCACCCCCCTGATCACGGCCACGACCACAGCCACGACCACAGCCACGACCACGGGCCGGGCGGGCACAGCCATGTGCCGCCGCCGGGGGCGAGCGCCCGCGACCTGCTCGCGCTCGGCGTCTCCGGCGGGCTGATCCCCTGCCCTGACGCGCTGACCATCTTGCTGCTAAGCGTGCCCATCGGCCAGATCGGCTTCGGGCTATTGATGGTCAGTTCGTTCAGCCTGGGGCTGGCCGCCGTGCTCATCGCCATCGGCGTGCTGATGGTCAAGGCGCGCGGGCTGCTGGAACGGCTGATGCCGGGCCGCGGCGGCGAGAACCCGGCCTGGGTGCGCGTCGTCCCCGTCGTCAGCGCGATCATCGTGGTCGTGCTCGGCGTCGCCCTGATGATCAGCGCCCTCGCCGGGCAGAAGTGGGCCTAACGGCGGGCAAGGGCGCCGGGGCCATAAGCGAGGACCAAACATGGGCGTGCCCCGCAAGCTCCTGTTCGGCAGCGTACTTCTACTCATCCTGCTGAGTGCGGGCGTCGCCGCGTGGATCGCCCCCTATTCCCCCGCGGTGGTGGCGCTGGCCCGCACCAGCGCGGCGATTCCGGCGGCGCAGGGCGGCTGCTGGACAGTGTTCACCTGGCCCGCCACGGGGGTCGCCACAGCCCACTGGCAGGATCTGACGGCGCTGCCGTCTGGCGAGGTCTGGCTCGCCGGCTGGATACCTTTTGCGGGCACGAACCGCGCTGTCGTCGATCACTGGGACGGTCAGCGCTGGATCCGATCACTCCTGTCTACGACAGGCGATAGCCGGTTCTCGATGATCGTGGCATCCCCGTCGCGAGAGGTGTGGGTTGCCGGGACAGTTGGAACGGACCCGACAACTGGCGTCTTTTTCTATTGGGATGGTATGCAATGGGAACAGCTCCCGCAGCTTCCTCGCCATCTAATCACGAGTCACCGGTTAGCAGGCGGTTCGAGTTACCTGACAGCGATGATTCCAGATCCCGCTGGCAAGCTATGGGCTGTTGGTACGGATCTCGCGGGTCCCCATGGGAGTGAAGTCTCGTACTGGCGGGCGCGTTGGGATGGAAGCCAATGGCATGAAGAACCGTGGCTCACAGGGGATCCACTAATCGTCATTGCCGCCAGCGCGCCCAATGATATCTGGGTGGCTAGGGAGAAGACCACCATCCTTCACTGGGATGGCACGAGGTGGCAGGCCCTGCCTCCCATCCCGATCCCCGATACTGATCTCGAATATTACAGAACGGCAGCGGGGTCAGCAGGTGATCTTTGGATCAGTTCCGATCTCCGCAACCCACGTCCAGGGATGCCCAAGACCATCGTCGTACATTGGGATGGATCAGACTGGCAGTCCATCAGTCCTCCTCCTACAGGGATCAATGGACTCATGGTGATGCCGTCACAGACCCTCTGGGCCGTCGGGGCGAAAAGTGCTGGAACGCAAAGCTACCAGGCATGGGCCGGCCGTTGGACGGGGCAAGTATGGGCGGATATTCCGGTTCCCATAGACAGCCAGCGTAGCACACTGAACAGGATCGTCGCAGGGGCGGCAGGCGAGTTGTGGCTGCTGGGGAGCCAAAACATCGCTCCGGAGGATCCTCTAGGTCGGGGCGAGAGTGTGTTGCTAAGGTATGTGAAGACCCCCTGCGCGCCGGTGCCGACCCAATAACCGATATCCTAAATTGAGATAGCTACTTTACTCCTATCGAGAGGCTAAATATTTCGGTCTGCTATATATCCCAAACCCAACCCGCGCTACTCCTCGCGCTGGCGGCGGCGGCGCAGAACTTCGCCGGCCAGGTTGCCGGGCGCGGGGCCGGGGGGCGCGGCGGGCGGCGCGGGCGATGGGGGCGCGGATGTCGTGCGCCCGGTGAGCTGGACGCCGGTTTGTGGCCCCTGGAGCGGTTGCGGGCCGGGCGGTGGCGCGGCCTGGGCGGTGCGGCGCTGCTCGCGGTCCAGGCGGGCGGCGATTTCGCCTGCCGCCGGGCGGGTCGTGCGGTTGGCGGCGCGGCGGGCCTCGAACAGCGGCCCCAGCGCCGCGCTGGCCGAGGCGTCGCTGGGCACGACGGGCGCGATGGCAGGGCGCAGCCGCCCGCGCACCTCGGCCCAGAAGCGCGGGATGTCGCGCCAGCCGACCAGCACCCGGCGCGCGCCGATATCGAGCGGCAACAGCAGCAGCGCCAGCAGCAACAGCCACGGCCAGAGATCGACAGCGCGCGACACCTCCGGCAGGTCGTGGTTGAACACCGCCTGCTCGCTGGGCGTATCGAGGGCCAGCGTCCGCCCGCCGGTCAGGGCCGTGAGGCGGGCCAGCAGGCCGTTGTTGCCCGGCAAGGCGCGGTATTCGGGCGAGTAGGGCACGATGAGGCCGACCGTCTGCGCGCTGCTGCCCGCGCCGCCGGGTGCGCCCGCCTGCACGCGCACCAGGTAGGCGCCCTCCGCGCCCGCCGGGAAGGTGCCTTCGTAGTGGCCCGGCGCGGTCTGGCGCAGGGTCAGCGACTGGCTCACCGGCGCGCCGGCCTGCGCGGGCGGCACCACCGCCGCCAGCGGGTGCAACTGGTTGATCGGCTCGCCGCTGCCGCTCACGGCGTCGAGGCTGACGCGGGCCTGGTTGTCTTGCAGTTCGACTCGCGCCTGCAAGCCGCCGCCGTTGTCGGTGCCCATGGCCCAGCGCTCGGCGGCGCCCCAGAAGGTGGGGAAGCCGTTCCAGCCGATCCAGTCGGTGGCCCAGCGGCCCTTCGCGTCCGAGGTCCAGGCAGCTACCCGACCCAGGCCGTATTGCCAGTGGGCCAGCACGGGGTCGCCGCTGTCGGACACCAGGGCCAGCACCGCCTCCGGGCGCACGGTGGTGCCGACGTAGCCCAGCAGCGGCGGCGTATCGGCGATGTTTTGCAGGATCGGGCTGGGCGCGGTGCGCTTGGGCGTGAAGGGGTGCTCGATCAGGTAGGAGCGCGAGGCCAGATGGCTCTCGTGGGCGAAGATGGCGGGCAGGCTCCCGGCATCGAGCGTGTTATAGAAGCGCCCGCCACCCTGCGCCGCGAGGCTATTCAGCAGGCTCGCGTCCACGTCCGAGCCGAGGCCGACCGTGGACAGCGTGATCTTGGCGGTGCTCATGCGCGCCAGCAGGCCGGGGTAATCGCCGCCCTGCGACTGGCCGTCGGTCAGCAGGACGATATGCTTCGCACGGGCGTTGCTTTTCTCCAGCGCGTCCACAGCCTGGGCCAGACCCGAATAGATGTAAGTGCCGCCGCCCGGCCCGATGCTGCCGATCTTGTCGCGTAACGCCGCCGGGTCGCCCAGCTTCGCCAGCGGCACGGCCCAGTCCGCGGCCTCGTCAAAGGTCACGACGCCGACCGAGTCGCGCCCATTCAACTGGCTGACGGCCTGGAACGCCGCTTCCTTCGCCAGTTCGATCTTGGAGACGCTGGTCATGCCGCCCCCGCCACCCTGCGGCGAGGCCATGCTGCCGGAGCGGTCGATGACCAGCACCATCGCCACGGCGGGGATCTCCAGTTGCGACGGCAGGTCCATCGTCACCGGCAGCACCTGTTCGAGCAGGCTGCGCGAGTAGCCGCCCGCGCCGTAGCTCTCCTCGCCGCCGACGACCAGCAGGCCGCGCCCCAGGTCGCGGACGTAGGTTTGCAGGGCCGGTTGCGCGCCGTTGGGCAGGGCGGGCAGCGGCACGTTCACCAGCGTCACCGCCTCATAGGTCGCCAGCCGGGCCAGGTCAGCGTGACCTTTGGCGGCCATGCGACGGTGCTCGCCCG
>CBJNAR010000132.1:0-7561 GCA_966434075.1 uncultured bacterium | reverse complement strand
TGTTGCAGCACATTGTCCAACGCCGCGTTGCCGGCGGCGCCGAGCAGGTAGCCCAGCACCAGGCCGATGGCGGTGCCGGCCACCCCTTGCATCACCGATTCCGCCAGGATCATGCGGATGATCGTGCCGCGCGTGGCGCCCACGGCGCGCAGCATGCCGATGTCATGCCGCCGCTCGACCACCACGGCCCGGAACGTGTTGAAGATGAGGAAGCCGGCCATGAACAGCGTGAGCACGCCGAAGAAGTTGAACATGACCAGCGCCAGTTGCAGGCTGGCGAAGGTGTCGCTGGCCAGCGTCGCGCTGCCGACCTTGAAGGCGGGGCCGAGTTTGGCTTGCAACGCCTGTTGCAGGCTGTCGCGGTCCGACCCGGCGGCGACGGCCACGTCGATGGCGTTGATTCGCCCGGCGGCGTTGAAGAGGTTTTGCGCGGTGGCGAGCGGCATGACCGCATCGCTCTCGCCGGGCAGCACGACGACACCCACGACGGACAGATCGACCAGGCCGGTCGGCGTCGGCAGGTGCAGGGTGCCGCCCGGCTGCACGTTCAGCTTCTGCGCCACGTCGTTCGTCAGCACGACGGCACGGGTGTCGGCGGCCGTCAGGAAGCGGCCGCTGACCACCTGGTAGCTGCGCACCTGCTGCGCGGTAGCCGGGTCTGCGCCGACGACGGTGAGTTGCGTCGCCGTGGCGCCCGGCAGCACGATCGCGCGGCGGAACACGGGCGACGCGGCAGCCACGCCGCTGGTCTGGCGCACCGTGTTGAGCACGCTGTTGTCGAAGGTCGCGCCGCCCGCGCTGTTGACGGTGACTTGCGCCTGGCCCGTTGCGCCCACCACGCCCGCGTTCACCACGCTGAGCAGCGAGGGCAGCAGGATATTCACGCCGAAGATCACCGCCACGCCAAAGACGATCGCCAGAGTAGTGAGGACTGTGCGCGTCATGCGCCCCCGCAGGTAGCGTGCCGGTATCGTGATATAGGTGTTCATCGTCGTTGTCCTATCTCGGCTCAGTGGCGCGACACGCCGGCCAGGGGCTTGGCGGCCTTGCCGTCGCCGGTGACCTGTTCCATCCGCTCGGCCACGTCGGTCGCCGACTGCCCGGCGCTCAGCCGCGTGTCGTCCACGATCGTGCCGTCCTTCATGAACACGATGCGGTCGGCATAGGCGGCCATGCGCGGGTCGTGCGTGACCATGACGATGGTGCGGCCCCAGTCGGCCACGGCGCGGCGCAGCAGGCGCAACAGGTCTTCGGCGCCGCGCGAGTCGAGGTTGCCGGTCGGTTCGTCGGCCAGGATGACGGCGGGGGCGCTGACCAGGGCACGGGCCAGGGCCACGCGCTGCTGCTGCCCGCCGGAGAGTTCACCGGGGCGGTGGGTCAGCCGGTCGCCCATGTCCATCCGTTCGAGTTCGGCGCGGGCGCGCTCGGTGGTGTTCTGCTGGGCGCCGTCGAGCACCAGCGGCAGCGCCACGTTCTCCAGCGCGTTCAACACCGGGATCAGGTTGAAGAACTGGAATACGAACCCGATCTTCTGGCGGCGCAGGATCGTCAGGGCCTTGTCGTCAAGCTTCGCCAGGTTGGTGCCGTCGAGCAGCACCTGGCCCGCGGTCGGGGTGTCCAGCCCTCCGAGCAGGTGCAGCAGGGTCGACTTGCCCGAACCGCTTGGCCCCATGATCGCCACAAACTCCTGCGGCGCCACGCTCAAATTCACGCCGTTGAGCGCGGTCACGGCGGCGGCGCCGCGCCCGTAGACCTTGGTCAGGTTCTGCGCTTCCAATATCGCCATTGTGGTACTCCTGTGCTGGCCGCGACGACGGGCTATGGGCGGGGCGCCCGCAACGCGTTGCGCGCTGATCCCCGTCCTGATTGCGGGCGGGAGACGGCGGAAAACTTAATTAACTACCCGGTAGGTAGTTTCGGGGAAATTATACACCCGGTATCTAATTTTGTCAATAGGGTTAGAAAGGGAGTTTTGCGCGAGTCCGAAGCCTGCCCGGTGGTGGTTGATGGGCCGCGGGCCGGTTTCAAACCGGCCCCTACACTGCGGAGATGGCGCCGAGCGCAATGGACGGGATGCCCAGCGCTGCGGGCGCGCAAGGGCGCCGCTGCCGATACCAGGGGGGATAGCGCGCGGGGCCTATCAGGCCGGCTCGGCGATGCCCACGCGCACGACCACAACCGTGATGTCGTCGGGGTGGGGGTCGCCGGCGGCCCAGGCCGTGACCGCGGCCAGGATGCGGTTGAGCGTGTCGGAGGCGGGCGTTACGTAGGCGCCCAGCCCGCACAAGAGATTCCCAAGCCGGTCGAAGCCATAGGGTTCGCCCGCCGGGTTGGTGGCTTCAACCAGGCCGTCGCTGTAGCAGACCAGCAGGTCGCCGGGGTGCAGCGCCACATCCAGCGCTTCGTAGGTCAGGCTGGGCACCAGACCCAGCGGCAGGCGCGGGCCGGGCGTTTCCAGGAAGGTGCAGGTGGGCGGACCATCGCCGGTGCCCGTGCGCACCAGCGCCGGATAGACCTGCCCGGCGTTCGCCAGGTGCAAGGCGCGCGCCGCGGGGTCGAGCGTGGCGCAGGCCACGGCGACGAACTGGTGCGCGGCCAGGTCGGAGGCCAGCAGGCGGTTGGTCTCGGAGAGCGCGCCCGCCGGGTCGCCGGTGCGCGCCAGCGCCGCCCGCAGAGGGTTGCGGCTGAGGGCGATCAGCAGCGCGGCGGGCACGCTCTTGCCGCAGGCATCGGCGACGACGAGGTGCAGGTGGCCCTGGCCGTCGAGCAGCAAGTCGTAGCTGTCGCCGCTGGTCTCGCGGGCGGGGCGGCAGACGGCGGCCAGGTCGAAGCCGGCCAGGTGCGGCAATTGCCGGGGCAGCAGCCGCTGCTGGATGCCGCGGGCGATGTCGAGTTCGCTCTGCAACCGCTCTTGCGCGGCCAGGGTGTCGCGCGCCGCCGCCAGCGAGCGCACCATACCGTTGAACGAGCGCGCCAGGAAGCCGATCTCGTCCTCCACGCGCACGGGCACGGTCACGTCGAGCCGGCCCGCGTTGACCTGGGTCACGCCGGCCAGCAGCGCCTCCAGCGGCCGGATCAGGCTGACCTGGAAGAAGAGCGAGAAGCCGGCCAGGATCGCCACCGTGGCACCGAGCATGACGGCGACTAACTGGCGGCCGGTCGCGTCGAGTGCGCGGCGGTATTCCAGGTAGGGGTAACCGACCTCGTAGGTCTGTCCACCCTCGGTCACGCCGTAGGCCGTGTATTGCCGGCCCACCGGCGCATCGGCGCCGCGGTAGCGCCGGGGTCCGGCGACGACCGAATCTTGCGCCAGCAGGGCGGGCGGCGGCAGGGCGGGGTCGCGCACGAGGACGGGGGCGGGCACACCGCTCGCGGGCAGCACCGCCACGTAGGCCACCCGCGCGTCCACGGCGGCCAGGTTGCCGGTCGCCAACAGCGTGCCGATGTGGGCGACTTCGGCCTGGTGTTCCTGGTCGTAGGCGCGCTCGGCTTCGGCCAGCGTGAGCTCGGCCACCAGACCCAGCACCACCAGGATCGTGACCAGCGACACGCCGATGATCTTGACGCGGAAGCTCGACGGCTCGGGCGCGTTGTTGATGTAGGCCAGGGCAAAGCCGAGGAACGTCACCAGGTAGGCGGTGGTGAACGCCGCCGAGGGCACGACGCCCGCCGTCGAAAGCGTATCGAGCACCGAGACCAGCACGGCGGCCACCAGCAGCAGCGCGAAGGATCGGGCGGCGACGGCATCCGGGGTGCCGGGCCGCCCGAGGCGCGCCCACACCGGGCGCCCGTCGCGCCCCAGGGCCAGCGTCTTGCGCACCAGGACCACCAGCGACCAGAGGTAGCCCACCGGCAGCACCAGCGGATAGAGGACGTTGCCCAGCCCCAGCTCGTGCGGCGTCCAGACAAAGCGGCGGAACTCGTACCAGTAGCTCGCCGGGCCGGCGGGGATGCCGGCCAGCAGCAGCACGCCGAGCCCGGCGGCGACCACGCCCGCGACGGCCAGCACGGCGCGCGCCTCGCGCGGGTAAGGGTTGCGCGGGAAGGCATACGCGAACCCCAGCAACACAACGGTGCCGGCCAGCCCGGCCAGCGTCGCCACCTGCCAGTTCGCGATGAAGCTCAGCACCGGGTTGTCGTAGACCGTGCGCGACAGCAGGATCGCCAGGAAGGCGACGGCCAGGCTGCACATCCAGAGCGCCAGCAGCGCGGTCGCGCGCGAGCGGCGGTAGCCACGCAGCAGATAGATCGCCAGCAGCAGGTTCAGGATCAGGATCGGCAGGTTTCTGATGGCGGAGGGCGACAGGAGGAACGCGTCCATCGGGGGTACTGCTTTCTAATTCATGTGGATGGGCCGCCCAGGGCCTGGGGTGCCAACGGCAGGCCGGCGGGCTGATGCGCTACTTCATCATACCCGCTGCGGGCGCGGGACGCAAGTAGCGCGGGGGAAGGTGGCGCGGGTGGGGCTAGCGCGGGGGAGCGCCGCGGCGGGCAATGAGCGCCGCTTCCACCCGGTTGCGCACCTGCAGCTTCTGCAGGATGTTGGTCATGTAGTGCTTCACGGTTTTTTCGGTCAGGTGAAGTTGCTGACCGATCTCTTTGTTGCTCAGGCCGTTGGCAACGCCTTCCAGGATCTGGCGCTCGCGGTCGGTCAGTTCGTTCAGCGGATCCACGGCCGGGCGCGCGCCCGGCGCCACCCCGGTCATCTCGCGCAGCAGGCTGGCGGCCAGGGCAGGCGTCACGTAGCTCTCCCCGGCGCAGACCGCGCGCAGGATGCGGGTCAACTCGCGGGCGGGCACGCCCTTGAGGATATAGCCGCGCGCCCCGGCCTTCAGGCTCGCCAGCAGGTCTTCCTCTTCCTCCGACACCGTCAGCATCACGATGCGCGTCACCGGGCAGGTAGCGGCGATGGCCTGCGCCGCCTGGAGGCCGCTGCCCGGCATATTCAGATCGAGCAGGATCAGGTCGGGCAGCAGTTCCTGTGCGAGTTGCACTGCTTCCGCGGCGGACGCGCCCTGGCCCACCACTTCCATATCCGGCTCGGCGCTCAGGGTATAGGCTACCCCGGCCCGGAACAACGGATGGTCATCGGCCAGGACGATCTGGATTTTATCGCTCATCTTGCGCTCCCAGGGCGAATTGGGCCATGATGCGGGTGCCGCGACCGGGGGCGCTCTCGACGTGGAACACGCCGCCGAGGCTCTCGACCCGCTCGCGCATACCGATCAGACCCAGGTGTTCTTGCGGGCCGCTGTCCACCGATCCGTCAAAGCCCGGCCCCGCATCGGCGATCTCCACCGTCAGGATGTCTCCGGCGCAGCGCACCGTCACCTGCTGCCCCTGGCCGCCCGCGTGGCGATAGGCGTTGGTCAGCGCCTCCTGCACCAGCCGGTACAGGGTGATCTTGACCGGGAGCGGGACGGCTACAGTGGGACAGTCGAGGTGGACGGTGGCTTTCGTGCCCGTGCGCCGTTCGTGCGTGCTCACGACGCGGCTCAGGGTCTCGGCCAGGGTCCAGTGCTCCATTTGCGGCAGGCCCAGCCCGCTGGAGATAGCGCGGACCTCTTGCATGGCCCGGCCCAGCGATCCCTGGATGATTTCCAGTTCTTCGGCCACCGCCGGCTGGGTGGTCACCGCCGGGCCGGGGTGGGCCGGGGCGGCGTGGGCGATCACGTGGTCCAGCCGCAGCAGGGCCAGCCCCAGTTCTTGCGCGGGGCCGTCGTGCAACTCGGCGCTGACCCGGCGCAGGAAGCGCTCGTTCAGCGCGGTGGTGCGGGCCGCCGCCCGGCGCACGCGCTCGTGCAGGGTCTCGTTCTGGGCCAGCAGCGTCCGCAACTGGCTCACTTGCTCGCTGAGCGTCGTCCGCTGGCGGCTGATGGTCCGGCTGGCGTCGCGGACGAAGCCGGCCAGCAGCAGATACATGGCCAGGGTGGCGACGCCGAACACCAGCCAGCTCCGCTGCTGCGCCGCGCTGATTTCGCTCTCCAGGTCGTCCACCGAGTAATAGACCTCGGCCACCGCGATGACATCCTCGGCTCCGGCCCGGCGCACGGGGGTATACATCTCCAGCAGCCGGCTCTGCGTGGCCCGCTCCAGTACGTTCTCCGCATTGCTCAGGTTGCTGATCTCGGCGGTGACCCGGCCTGCGACGGCGCCGGCGAGGCCCCCTTGCACGGGGAACTGCTGTCCCACCAGCGCGGCTTCCGGGCTATAGACAATGCGGCCCCGTTTTGTCCAGACCTTGAATGCGGCCACCCGCTGCCCGAACGCCGTCTGCTGGAGCAACTGAGTCAGGTGGGCCATATGCTGGGGGCTGAGCGTGTCGTGATCGGCCAGTTCTTGCAGGTCGGGGCTGATGAAGCTGTCCACGTAGAGGGCGGTGGTGGCCGCGGTGCGGTGGACCACGCCCTCCTCGATCTGCTGGCCCACCCATTCGCCGATGAGGAACATGCCGGCGGCCAGGATGATCAGGCTGGCCAGCATAAACCGCCCGGCCAGGCTGAGGGTATTCAAGCGCGTGCGTAGTCGTTGCCACATAGAGGTGGTGATCCTTCTCTCGATACTATAACGGGGCGGGCTGGGGTCGCGCATCGGACTTTAGTCCAATGGACCGGCGACCAAGGTGAGCCGAAGTCCGCGACGGGGGTCCGTTTTGCGCCGCCCGCGCCGGGGCTATGATAGGTAGTGTTTGATAGCAGTGTTTACTGACCGGGGCCGGGCGCGGTCCCCTGAAGCGGAGAGAGTATGTTTCTGAGTGCTACGTTGCCGGTCCAATCGTCGCTTGCCGGTGCCTGGCCGGACGATGCGGCCCTGGTTGCCGGCCTGCACGCGGGTGACCCGCGGGCCGTGGAGCAAATGGTCGCGCAGTACAGCCCGGCGTTGTATCGCTTTGCGTATTACCAACTGCACGACGCGATGCTGGCCGAGGATCTGGTGGCCGAGGTGTTTGCGCGGGTGATCGAGAAGGTGGACGGCTATGTGCAGGGCAGCGCCCCTTTCCAGGCCTGGCTCTTCCGCATCGCCCGCAACCTGGTCACGGACCACTACCGCAGCGTGAAGCGGCGCCCGCAGTTGTCGTTCGAGCGATGGCTGGCGGCCGAACCGGCAGCCGAGCCGGGCGGCTACGACAGCGCCATCGACGGCCTGCCCCTGCGCGAGGAATTGCTGGCCGGCCTGCGGCTGCTGACCGAGGAACAGCGGCAGGTGATTATCCTGCATGTGCTCGAAGGCTGGGAAATGCCGCAGGTAGCCCAGATCCTGGGCCGCAGCCTGCCGTCGGTCAAGAGCCTGTATTACCGGGGCATGGACTCGCTGCGCCGCGTGCTGGCGGCTCCCCCCACGAAGGCCCCACGCCCGGTGCGAGGGTCGGTGGGCGCGTTGCTGGCCGCCGGCACCGCCTGATTCTTACCAATTTCTGTCGGGGCTTTGTCGATTTTCTGCGCCTGGCGCGAGATAATGGTGGCAAGGGAACGACGCTTCATAAGGTTACTCCTCCTTCCTGAAGAACGACAATCGCCGCGCGGTGGGCCAGCGCGGCGATTGTTGTCTTTCCGCCGGACCT
>CBJNAR010000131.1:0-7642 GCA_966434075.1 uncultured bacterium | reverse complement strand
GGGTCTGGGCGTGGACGGCTCGGCGTCGAACGACAGCTCGCACATGCTGGCCGAGGCCCGCCAGGCGCTGCTGCTGCACCGCGTCATGGGCGATCCCGCCGGGATGACGGCGCGCGCGGCGTTGCGGCTGGCGACGCGCGGCGGGGCCGCGGTGCTGGGCCGCGACGACATCGGCTATCTCGCCCCCGGCATGGCCGCCGACTTCATCGGCTACCGCTTCGACACGCTGGGCCTGGCCGGCGGCGCCGTCCACGACCCGCTGGCGGCGCTGGTCTTCTGCCACCCGCCGCAGGTGGACCTCAGCGTGATCAACGGGCGGGTGCGGGTGGCGGACGGCGTGTTGCTCGACGTGGACCTGCCGCCGCTGATCGCCCGCCACAACGCCCTGGCCCGCGCCCTCGTGCGCGGCGAGCCGGCCTAGCCACGGGCGGGGCGAAGGGGCAACTTCAGCCCCAGGATTGCCATGGGGACGCTGCCGTCGGGGTAATAGAAATGCTCCAGCAGCGGCACCCAGCCCCGGCGCCGGTAAAGCTGCCGCGCCGCCGTCTCGCCCTGGTAGGTGGACAGCAGCGCCGTCCGGTACGGCAGGTCCGCCAGCAGCGTGTCGTGCAGCCGGGCGCCGAGACCGTGCCCCTGGGCGTCGGGATGCACGGCCAGTTCCACAAACTCGAAGGCGTCGCCCATCCACCTGTCCACGGTCTTCCGATCGAGCGCGGCGGCGACGAGATCGTACCACCAGCCACCGGGCAGCGCGGTATAGCCGTAGGTGAAGCCCACGATGCGGCCCCCGGCGCCCTCTTCCGCGACGTAACAGCGGAATCCCGTGTACCGCGCGTGCCGGGTCAGCGTGGCATTGAACCGGGCCGTGTCGGGCAGCCCCTGGTGGTAAGGCGGCCCGGCAAAGGCGGCGGTAAACACGTCGAGGATGCCGGCGCGCACCGTCTCCACCTCGTCCGGGCTGACGGCCCGGAGTGTAATCTCCATCGCGGTTATGCTCCTATCGTCGCACCGGCGACGGGCCGGTTTCAATCCGGCCCCTACCCCGCCGCCAGGGCGATACACCCCTACTGCGCCACCAGCCAGACGAAGCGGTAGGGGTCCAGGGCCATATCCTCGCTCAATGTCACCGTGCCGCCACCGGCGAGATCCGTGAAGGTGTAGCCCAGCCCGTAGAGCCGCACTTCGTTGGCCGGGATGCGCTGGGGATACTCGCTGAAATTGCACAGCGCCAGGATGCGCTCGCCGCTGTGCTGGTGGACGTAGCCGAACACGTGCGGGTTGCCGGGGTCGATGATCGTCGTGTCGTGCCCGGCGAAGGCCGGGTGCGCCTGGCGGATGCCGATCAGGCGGCAGAGTTCGCCGAAGAGGCGGCCCTCCACCGTGGCCGGGTCGTGGCGCCGGGCCATCTTCGCCCAATCGGTGAAGGGGCGGTGAACCCAGCGGCTGTCGCCGGCCTTGGCCGGGTCGTTGCGGTAGCTGTAGTCGTTCAGCGTGCCGACCTCGTCGCCCAGGTAGAGCAGCGGAATGCCGCCGATGGACAGGATCACGCTGTGGATCAGCAGGATGCGCTGGATCGCCAGTTCGACTTCGAGATCGGTTTGCTCCAGCAGGGCCTGTTCCAGCCCGGCCAGCGACGCGCCCATGCCCGAGATACGGGCGTCGCCGGTGCGCGGGTTCTCCTGGAAGGGCACGCCGCGGGCAAAGCTGCCGGGGAAGCGCCCGGTAAAGAAGTTGTTGAGGAAGCGCCGGTGGTCGTAGCCGTTCATGCCCAGCCGCCCGGCCACGGCGTCGTCGAACGTCCAGCCGATGTCGTCGTGGACGCGCACGTAGTTCACCCAGGCGCAGCGTGGGTCGATGGCGAACCGTTCGCGCATCGACTGTTGCAACAGGCGCACGTCGCGCGTCGCCAGCGAGTTCCAGAGCAGGGCCATGAGCAGCGGGTTATACGAAAGCTGGCACTCGTCGGGGCGGATATACTTCACTACTTCGTCGGGGTGGACGATGGCCTCGGACTTGAACAGCATCGATGGCGCCGCCAGACGGACGATGGTGTTGAACGCCCGGATGAGCATGTGGGCTTCGGGCAGATTCTCGCTGTTGGTGCCCAGTTGCTTCCAGATAAAGGCCACGGCGTCGAGGCGGAGGATCTCCACTCCCTGGTTCGCCAGGAAGAGCATCTCCTCGGCCATGCGGGTGAAGACGACGGGGTTGGCGTAATTCAGGTCCCACTGGAAGCTGTTGAAGGTGGTCCAGACCCAGCGGCCGGCGTCGGGCCGCCAGGTAAAGCTGCCGGGGCGCTGCTCAGGGAAGATCTCACGCAGGGTGCGCTCGTAGGCGTCGGGCATCTGCCGGTCGGGGAACATGCGGTAGTAGTCCTGGTAGTCGGGGTCGCCGGCCAGGGCGTGCAGCGCCCAGGTATGCTCGTCCGCCGTGTGGTTAAAGACGAAGTCGAGCGCCAGGCTGATGCCGTGGTGGCGCAATTCCGTCGCCAGGTCGCGCATCTCGTCCATGGTGCCGAGCGCCGGGTTGATGTCGCGGTAGCTGCTGACGGCGTAGCCCCCGTCGTTGTTGCCCGCCGGGGCCAGGAAGGGCGGCATCAGGTGGAGATAGGTGACACCCAGCTCCTGGAAGTAGGGGATCTGCGCCCGGATGCCGGCCAGATCGCCCGCGAACAGATCGACGTAGCAGACGGCGCCCAGCATCCGCTCCGACTGGTACCAATCGGGATGGGCCTCGCGGTCGGCGTCGAGCGCCTGCAACTCGGCGGGCCGGGCCAGCCACATGCGCGCGGCCATCTCCAGCGTGCTCTCCAGGTGGTAGAAGAAATCATACAGCCCGCCGTACAGGTGGCGCAAGAGCGGAAAGAGGGTGCCGAAATGGGTCTCCAGCCGGGCGCGGAAGGTGGCCCAGGCGGCGGGGTCGGCGTCGCGGGCGATGCGGGCTTCCAGGCGCGGCAGGATGCGCGCCAGGGACAGGGCGGCGTCTCGTTCCATAGGTGGATACTCCCGTAGTCAGGATGGTGCTATATCCTAAACGGGATGCCGCCGAAGTTGTTGCCGTGGGCGGCAAAAGAAGCCGGGGTAGCCCGAAGATACACCGCCCATCCCCCGATAAAGCGGGAGACGGGCGGCGCGGGCGGGCCGATTCTAGTGCGAGAGGCCGTTGATGGTCCCGAAAAGCTGGGGCAGCGCCGGGCCCAGGATGACCATGAGGATGGTCGGGAAGATGAGCAGGGCCATGGGGATCAGCATTTTCACCGGGGCCATGCGCGCTTCTTCTTCCGCGCGCTGGCGGCGGCGGATGCGGATTTGCTCGGCCTGGGTGCGCAGCAGATCGCCGATGCTGATGCCGGTTTGCTCGCTCTGGATCATGGCGACGACAAACGAGTTCAGGTCGGGCACCTCCGTGCGGTGGGAAAGCTCCTGCCAGGCGGTGCGGCGCGGTTTGCCGATCTGGAAGTCGATCAGCAAGAGCGCAAACTCGTCGGTCAGCGTATTGCGCCAGCGGCGCACGAGTTCGTTCAGGGCGGCATCGAAGCCCATGCCGGCTTCGACCATGATCGCCATGAAATCGAGCGCCGCGGGCATGGCGCGGAGGACGCGCTTTTTCCGCTCGGTCACGCGCCGGGCCAGCGAGAAGTAGGGCAGGTAGAGCCCGATCGCCAGACCGAGGGCCGCCAGGACCAGCCACATGAAGGGCGGTTGGTGCGAGAGCAGCATCGCCCACAGCAGGGCCAGCAGGGCCAGCACCAGCCCCCAGCCGGCTTGTAACCCCAGGAACCCGGTGCGGGTCATACGGTAGGGCGGCCCGGCCTGATAGAGCAATGCCTGGATCTGGTCGAGGTAGCGCGCAGGGGTGAAGGCGCCCAGGCGCCGGCCTAACCCGTTGAAGAACGGATAGAGCACACGAGCGCTGAAACCGGGCGGGGGCGTGTTGCCGGGCACGCCCATATCGGTCTCGGCGACAAAGCGGTCGACGCGGGCCTTCATCGCGGTGGGCGAGCGCGAGACGATGAGCGCGCCCACGATCAACAACACGGCGATGATAGCCAGCAGCGCCGCCAGCGCGCTGAGCACTGTCAGCAGAAGGCGCAGCCCCGCCGATGGATCAGCGGGCGCCGCCGTGCCCTGCTGGGCCGGGGGGTCGGCTTTGGCCTGCACTAGTCCCGCCGGGATCGCCACCTGGGCGATCGGCACGGGCGTGATCGTCGGCACGGGCGTCGGCGCGGTCAACGCGGCGGGCGGTGGGCGGTACCGGATCTCCTGCACGATCGCTTCACCGCCCGGCGCCGTATAGCGCACACGCACCAGGATGGTCTCATAGTTCTTCGTGACGCGCGTGGTCGAGGTGTAGGTCAACAGGTACTGGCCGGTGAGTTCCTTCGCCAGTTCCTCGTAGATGCCCTTCAACGTCGCCGGGTCGGTGGCCTTGATATAGCGGCCTCCCGTCGGCTCAGCGAGCCCCGTCAGCACCCTGTCGTCCGTGTCGGTGCCGACGCCGATGGTGTAGACCAGAACATCGTGCTGCTTCGCGGTCGCCAGACCGAGATCGGGTAGGCTGCGGCTGCTGGTGTCCCGGCCGTCGGTGAGCAGCACCACGGCGCGGCGGTTGCCCTCCGGCGCTCCGCCGGCCAGCAGGGCCGCCGTTTTCAGGGCGTCGTAGACGGCCGTATTGCCGGCGGCGGTCTGGGCGTTGAGCGCGGCGGCCACCTGGTCTTTGTCGGTAGTGAAAGCCGTCACAGCCCCGACCTGGGTATTGAAGGGTACCAGGGCCGCGGCATCCTGCGGCCCGAGCGCCTTGAGGAAGGCGCTGCCCGCCGCCTGGGCCGCGGCCAGTTTCGGCCCCGCCATGCTGCCACTCGTGTCGAGCACCAGCACGACCGAGAGCGGTGCCCCGCTCGCCGCGCCGAGGGCGATACCGCCAATGTGCTGGGCGACGCCGTTCTCCTCGACCACAAACTGATCGGGGCCGACATCGCCGAGCGCGGTGTTGTTGAGGCTGCGCAGGTTCAGGTTGACGCGCACGGTGGGCCAGCCCGATCCGGTTAACTGGTTGAGCGTTATGCTGCGGGTCGGAGGCGTCTGCGCGCCGGCGCGGGCGGGCAGGAGTGCCAGGCCCAGGGCGAGCGCCAGCAGCATGATCAGCGGGAAGCGGAAAGTAGCCTGCATGGCCCATCCTCTGTATCGTGGGGCGCCGGGACGGCGCGGGGTCGCATTGGGCCTAGACATCGATGGACGCCATCTTGTTCATGATGAAGCCGGCCAGGATCAGCATCAAGACGCCGGTGATCGGGATGATCAGGATCAGGCCCGGCTGGAAGATGCGCCCAATGTAATCAGGATTGATCAGGTAGAGCAGGCCGACCATGCCGATGGGCAGCGCCGTGAGCAGCCAGGCCGAGAGCCGCTGCTGGGCACTCAAGACCTGGATCTCGCGCTGGATGCGGTGGCGCTCGCGCACGGTGGTGGCGATGAGATCCAGGATGTGGGCCAGGTTGCCGCCGGTCTGCTGCTGGATGGTGATGGCCGTGACCAGGATCTCCATGTCCTCGGTGGGCACCCGTTCGGCCAGGCGGCGCAAGGCCTGGTCCAGCGGCGCGCCCAGGCTGATCGCCCGCATCACCCGCGTGTACTCGGTCTTGCTCGGTTCCGGGGCTTCGCGGGCGATGCGATCCAGCGCCTGGAACAGGCTGCTGCCGGATCGCACCGCCCCGGCCAGGATGTTGAGGATGTCGGCCAGTTGGGAATCGAGGCGGCGGATGCGCCGGCTCACGCTCCAGTGGAGATAGGCCAGGGGCAGCCGCCAGCCGATGAACAGGGCGGGCAGCAGCGACAGCCACCACACCCCCGGCGCCAGCAGCCAGAGCAGCACGGTCAGGCCAAAGGCCGTGGCCGCGCGGATCAGCGCGAACTCGGTCAGGGTCAAATGCCACTCGGCGCGCGACAGGTCGAGGCTCAGGTCCTTGGCCTTGACGCCCGACGCCCAGCGCGCGTCGAGTTCCGCGAACAGCGCGGCGCGTTGATCCTTGCGCACCTGCGTTTCCTGCGCGGGCGTTGCCGCCTCGGCGGTCGCCGCAAACTGGCGCACGCGCGAGTAGACTCGCCGCTGGGGTTGGACCACGAGTAGAACGATACTCCCGGTCAGCCCGAAGATCGCCAGGGCCACCGCCATCCAAACAGCTACATAGATTAACAGCACGTTGAACCTCGTCCTAACGATCGGCCGTGCTTAGCGCCCATTGCGCGCCGGCAGGCCGGGGGCGATCGGCACCACGAAGAAGTCGGGCGCCAGGAAGATCCGTTTCTTCTCCAGTTTGCGCATGACCTGCGGGCGGATGCCCGTCGGGATCAGGTCGTAGACTTGCTGGTCGCCGCGCTGCACCCACTCGCGGCGGAACACGTCCTGCATCAAGATCGTGTCTTGCTCGAAGCCCTGCACCTCGCTGACATAAGTCACTTTGCGCGTGCCGTCGTCCAACCGCTCCATGTAGACGATCAGGTCGAAGGCGGCGGAGATCTGTTCGCGGATGGCGCGCAGGGGTAGTTCGGCGCGCGCCATCATCGACATAGTCTCGATGCGCGAGATGGCATCGCGCGGGCTGTTCGAGTGGACCGTGGTCATACAGCCGTCATGGCCGGTGTTCATGGCCTGGAGCATATCCAGCGCTTCGGCGTCGCGGCACTCGCCGACGATGATGCGGTCGGGACGCATGCGCAGGCTGGTCACGACCAGGTCGCGGATAGTCACGGAGTTCTGCCGTTCCATGCTCTGCGGGCGCGACTCCAGCCGGATCACGTGCACCTGTTGCAACTGCAGTTCCGCGGCGTCCTCGATGGTGATGATCCGCTCCTCCGACGGGATGAAGGAGGAGAGCACGTTGAGCAGGGTCGTCTTGCCGCTGCTGGTGCCGCCGGCCACCAGGACGTTCAACCCGGCGCGCACGGCGGCCTCCAGGAAGATCACCGCTTGCTGCGAGAGGGCGCCCAGGTTCATCAGGTCTTCCACGGTGAGCGGCACGCGGGCGAACTTGCGGATGGTCAGGATCGGGCCGGACAGCGACAGCGGCGGGATGATGGCGTGGACGCGCGAGCCGTCGGGCAGGCGGGCGTCGACCATCGGCGAGGACTCGTCCACGCGGCGGCCGAGCGGCGCCACGATGCGGCTGATGATGCGCATGACGTGTTCGTCGTCTTTGAAGTTGATGTCGGTCAGCGTGATCTTGCCTTGCCGCTCGACCCACACCTGGTGGGGGCCGTTGACCATGATCTCGTTCACGGCGTCGCTGTTGATCAACTGCTGGATCGGCCCATAGCCCATGATCTCGGCACAGACGAGCTCGAACAGCCGGCCACGCTCGCTGCGATTGAGCGGCACGTCTTCCTCGGCCATGAAGCGGTTAAAGAGCCGTTCGACCTCCTGCCGCAAGCCGACCGCATCGTTGAGGTCCACAGAGTCGCGTAGTTCGCCGATAATTTTGCTGTGCAGGCGATGCTGCAGATCGACGGCGTTGGGCCTGCTCAACATGGCGCTGATGGTGCGGCTGCTGGTGGGCGGGCCGAGGACCGTGGCGTTCAGTGGCCCCGTGCCGGGGCGGTCGCCCACGACAGCCGGATTCAGCGGGCCTCTGCCGGGACGACCCCCC
>CBJNAR010000130.1:0-7656 GCA_966434075.1 uncultured bacterium | reverse complement strand
CCCTCCTTCCGCGCCGTCACGCCCCCCGCGCTGCCGCTGCTGGCCTGGGAACTGGGAGCCGGGTGGTTCGACCCGCGCGCCCGCCTCACCGATGCGGCCTTGCTCAACAACCTGGTGGGCGCGCTGGCCCAGGGGTTGCAGGGCTTCGCGCTGTACATCGCGCACGACGCCGTCGAAGTCGAGGGCCACCCCTACAGCTATCAGACGGTGCTCGACGCCGCGGGGCAGCCAGGGCCGCGTTACGCGATCATGCAGCGCCTGCTGGCGTTCCTGCACGCCCACGAGGCCGACCTGCTGGCCGCCGGACCGCCCGGCCCGCCCCGCGACTCCGCCGGGGCATCGCCCATCCTCGGCTTTGCCTTCCACTACGCCGACTTTCGCTTCACGCCGGAGGATTTCTTGCCGCTCATCGGCCTGCAAGACCCGGCGCGCATCCTGGCCCTGGTCATGAGCCCGTTCGGCATCTACGCCGCGTTGCTGGCCGCGGGCTACGGCCCGATCTTGCGCCTGATCAACCTGGAGACGGTCCGCCCCGCCGACCTCGCCGCCTGCACCGCCGTCGTCATGCCCAACCGCGGCGTCCTGGCCCCGGCCACGTTGCAGATGCTGGAAGACTATGTGCAGGCGGGCGGCCACCTGATCACCTGCGGGCGCACGCCGCGCCGCACGCTGACCGGCGCCCCGCTGCCGTCGCGCCGCCTCTACCCGGCGCCGGTCCAGCGCACGCGCTTCCTGGGGCGGCTGCCGGCCCTGCTCTACCTGGGCTGGGAGTGGCTGGTC
The DNA here is from genome assembly GCA_966434075.1 of uncultured bacterium. GTDB lineage: Bacteria > Chloroflexota > Chloroflexia > QHBQ01 > JAICKM01 > JAICKM01. The sequence continues at coordinate 6,876 of CBJNAR010000130.1, read as the reverse complement.
AAGTACCAACTGTTCGAGCGGCCCCGCCTGCGCCGCCGGCACCCGACCAGTATGCATATCATCGACCTCGGCGAACCGTTGTACACCCTGTTCTATGCGCCGCAATTCGGCAGCCCCTTGCAGCGGGCGGACGGGGCAACGGTACGCGGTGACTATCTGCGGCAAACGTACCGCCTGCCGGACGGCGCCACGCCGCAATTGTGGACACACGGGGCCTGCGCCGGGTATACTGGCCGCAACGGCGCCGGCAGCAGCACCATGATCGGCAGTATGCCGGGCGGGAGTTACTTCACGGCAGAGTACTACCGGCTCGACGCCGCGACCCGGCGAGGCATCCGCGCCTTCTGGCAGGAGACGCTGGCGCCGTTCGGGCTGGCGCCGCCGGTGGCGCTCAGTGGCGACCTGGAGATCGAGGTGACGCACCGGCCCTTTGCGGGCGGCGGGTTGCTCTTTCTCCTCAACCGCGGGCCCGAGCCCCAGCGCGGCACCATCCGCTTCGGCCCCGCCGCCGGGGTCCGCGGCGCGGCGCAGGTGATCTTCGCCGCCACGACGGGGCAGGCCGTCGCCCGCGGCGCCGATGCGCTCGACGTGGACCTGCCGGGCAACGAGGTGTTGATCTTGCGCTGGACCGAGCCGGGCGCTTAGTGACATGGGGCCGCGCCGCTGCCGCGCACTGCCATCCGGCCCCACTGGAGGCGACGCATGGATGATGTCCACGACCTGATCGACCGGCAGACGGCCACCTGGCCCGACACGGCCTTCCGCGAGTTTACCCTCGACGAGGCCCGCACCCTGGCCGGCGCGCCGCTCACCTTCACCACGTCGGTGCTGGGCATGGAGGCGATCAGCCACGTCATCGAGGACCACGCCGCCGCGCTGGGCCGCCGGGTCGAGGTCTTCGCCTGCTTCCAGAAGCTGTCGAACGCCCTGGCCCAGCGCGCCCGCTACGAGGCGATCCTCGCCGCCGGCAGCCAGGTCTATCTTTACGGCGAACCCGACTGGCCCGCCTGGGACCACCCCCACCTGCGCGTCGTGCCCATCCGGCCCGGCCACCCGCTGGCCGATGTCTGGCTGGTGGCCCTCTGCGACCCCCGCCACGTGTCCATGGCGCTCCTCGCCCGCGAGTTGCCCGACAGCGCCGGGCGCATCCGCCGCCAGGGCGACCTGATCGACCGGCGCTTCCAGGGCTTCAAAACCTATGACGGCAATCTCATCAACGAGATGGTGGAGGGGTTGAAGCTCTACGCCGGGGCCGCCCGCCGCTAAACAGACACGCCCCACCGGTGGTCCCGGTGGGGCGTGTTCGCGGCGGCGCGGGCCGGTTTGAAAGCGGCCCCTACAATGACGAGTCGCCGTCTTTCCCCCCCTTCCCGCCGCGGGAAGGGGGGTTGGGGGGTTAGGTTGGTCGGGGGCCGAGATGTCCCCGCGTGGCGCCTACTTCTGCAGCAACCGCTCGTTGGCGCGCGCGATGCGGTTCAGCGCCTCTTGCAGGTTCTCCATCGAATTGGCGAAGCTGATGCGGATATAGCCCTCGCCGAACTGGCCGAACGCCGTGCCGGGCAGCACCGCCACGTCGGCTTGCGTCAGCAGGTAGTCGGCGTAGGCGCGGCTGTCCATGCCCACGCCGGTGATGTTGGGGAAGGCGTAGAACGCGCCCTGCGGCATGACGCAACTCAGGCCGGGGATCTGGTTCAGCCCGCCGATCACCAACTCGCGCCGCTTGCGGAACTGCTCGACCATGTGATCGACTTCTTCCGTCGGCCCGGTGATCGCCTCGACCGCCGCCTTCTGGCTGAAGGTGGACGTGCAGGACACGCTGTTGATGATCAGGCGGCTGACGTGGGGCACCAGCGGCGCGGGGAACAGCCCGTAGCCCAGCCGCCAGCCGGTCATGGCGTAGGTCTTGGAGAAGCCGTCCAGCAGGATAGTCCGTTCCAGCATATCGGGGAACTCCAGGATGCTGTGGTGCTCGCCTTCATAGACCAGGTCGCTGTAGATCTCATCGGCCAGCACGACCAGATCGTGCTGCTTCGCCAGGTCGGCGATGCCGCGCAGCAACTCGCGGGGCAGGGCGCCGCCGGTGGGGTTGTGCGGGCTGTTGAGAATGATCATGCGCGTGCGGTTCGAGATCAGCGCCGCCAGGTCGTCGACGTCGAAGGCGAAGCCGCGGCTCTCGCTCAGTTGCAGCGGGATCGCCTCGCCGCCGATAAAGTTGATCATGCTCTCATAAATGGGGAAGCCGGGATTGGGATAGATCACCTGATCGCCCGGTTCCACCAGCGCCAGGATGGCGTAGAACATAATCGGCTTGGCGCCGGGCGTGACGATCACGTTGGCGGGGTCGGCGGTGATGCCGCGCTTGGCGCCGATATGCTGCGCCAGCACCTCGCGCAACTCCGGGATCCCCGTGGACGGGCCGTAGTGGGTATACCCGGCCTCCAGCGCGGCGCAGGCCGCCTGGCGGATATGGGCCGGCGTGTCGAAATCGGGTTCGCCGATCTCCAGGTGGATCATGGGCCGGCCCTCGGCCTCCAGGGCGCGGGCGCGCGCCGCCACCTCAAACGCACTCTCGGTGCCCAACCGGTGCATCCGTTCCGCTAATTTCATGCTTGGCGTTCTCCTTTGAACTAACCAGGACCAAAACCCAAAAAGACCGCGCGACAGCGAACGGCCCGGCGCACGGAGTCGCCGCCCTTCAACCGCCGGTAACGGGAGTCATTATACCCCTTGCGCCATCCGTGGGCAAGACACGATTGCTGATACCCTTTTGGCAGCCGGATGATCACCGCAGAGACGCCGAGAACACAGAGATTCAGCATGGAGGGCTGCGCGGGATCGCGTCTCATTCTAATGATCTCTGCGTCCTCGGCGTCTCTGCGGTGAGGAGGATCGGACAAAGAACGGCGGCCCGCCGGATCGCGGGCCGCCGTGGCGGGATCACAAGGAAGGCCGCGCCGCTACGGCAGCGCAACGGAGACCAGGAATTCCTTCTTCGGCTCCTGGCCGTCGGTCGAGATAATCGTCACGATATGATCGTAGCGGCCCGAGGTATTCGGCTCCAGCGTGGAGTCGTAGGTCATGACCATGCGGGTGCGGCTGCCGCTGGGGATCGTCTCGGCGGCGACCGTGGCGCTCACACAGGCGCAATCGCTGGCCAGACCGCGGATCACCAGGTCGTGGGTGCCGGGGTTGGCAATCGTCACTTCGCGCGTGATCACGGCGCCCAGCTTAACCGCCCCCAGGTCCACCGACTCGATGGACATGTCGATTTTGGGCTGCGGGATCTGCGGCGGCAAGTTCATCGGCTCGGGCAGCTTCGTGGCGTCGGTCACGACCGAGGTGACGGGCGTCGACTGCACGAACGGGCCGGAATTGAGCGCGTCGGGGGCGGGCAGCGTGGGGCTGGGCGGCGGCGTGAAGTTGGGCAGCGGCGTCTCGTCGGTTTGCGGCAGCGGCACCTGGGCCACGGTCTCGACGGTGGCCGTGGGCAGGACCGTGGCCGCCTGGCTGTTCAGGCTACGGAGCCCCCACACGGCGGCGCCGAACAGGAAGATAAACGCCGCGCCGCCGAGGATAAAGTAGAGACCGAAGAGGTCCCGGCCCCCCTTGCGCTTGGCCTTGGCTTGCGCGATGGGGACGGCGTGCCGGGGGCGCGGGGTGCCCGGTGCGGGCTTCGGTCCGCCCGGCGCAGGTTTACGTGTGCTCATACTGGCTCAAAACTCTTTCTGGCAAGGGTATTACTCAACGCCAAGCGAGCGCCGGATCAACCGGCGCCCGCAGGCTTACGTTTGTCCATTATACCCGACGCAGCGGGTCTATTCAACCTCGGCGGAGATCTCCTCCAGGCGGCGGCCACGGGTTTCGGTACCCAGCAGGCCCACGGCCACCGCCGTGATCAGCACCACCACGGTGAAGACGGCGAACAGCCCTTCCTTGCCGAAGCCCGCACCCAGCCAGAGGCCGGGCACATACGGCCCGAGAATGCCACCCAGGCGACCCACGGCGGCGGCCCACCCGGCGCCGCTGCCGCGCACGGCGGTCGGATATTGCTCCGGTGTATAAGTATATACCACGCCCCAGGCGCCGAGGTTGAAAAACGACAGCACCGCGCCCGAAAAGACCAGCCACGCATCGGGCACGCCCGGATCGACCAGCGCATAGCCGTAGAGCAGCGCGCCCAGCGCCGTGCCGATCAGGTAGGCGATAAGCGTGGGCTTGCGGCCCCAGCGCTCGACCAGCCAGGCGGCGCTGAAATAGCCGGGCACCTGGGCCAGGGTGATCAGGAAGGTGTACTGGAAGCCGCGCACGAGGCTGCTGTGCTGGGTCATCAGCGTCGGCAGCCAGCTAAAGATGCCGTAATAGCTGAAGACGATGCCGAACCAGAGGATCCAGAGCATGACCGTGCGCCGCACCAGGCCCGGCTGAAACAGGCGGCGCAGCGCCTGCCCGGCGCCCGGCGCGGCGGTTGCGCGCCCGGACGCGGCCACGTCCGCCGCCTGCATGCCCGCCGCCTGCATCATCGTCCGCGCGCCCGCCGCGTCGCCCCGGCTCTCCAGGTAGCGCGGCGACTCGGGGATGCTGCGGCGCAGGATCAGCGTGTAAAGCGCCGGGATGGCGCCCAGCGCGAAGGCGATGCGCCAGCCGCCGGGTAGCGCGGGGATCAGCAGCAGGCCGACTGCCGCCGCGATGATCCAGCCGTAGGCCCAGAAGCTCTCCAGCAGCACCATCATGCGCCCGCGCTGCTCGGCGGGCGCCCACTCGCCCACCAGCGTGCTGGCGACGGGCAGTTCGCCGCCCAGCCCGAGCCCCACCAGGAAGCGCAGCACCAGCAGGATGATCACGCTAGTCATCAGCGAGCCGTAGTCGCCCAGATGCGCCAGGTCCACGGCCTGCACCCCGGCGGGCACATCGGGCGAAGGCACCAGCGCCGTCAGCCCGGTCGCCACGGCGAAGATGCCGAGCGTGCTGCTGAAGACGAGCGTGCGCCCGAAGCGGTCGGCCAGCGTGCCCGCCACCGCCGCGCCCACAAACATGCCCAGGAACCCGGCGCTGAGGATCAGGCCGCGCAGGTCGGGCGCCAGCTTCCACTCCGCGCCCAGCACCGGCAGCACGAACGTGATCAGGCCGACATCCATCGAATCGAACATCCAGCCGATCCCGGCCAGCAGCAACAGCTTCCAGTGAAACGCCGACAGCGGCTGCCGGTCGGGCGCCGCCGCCTGCGGGTAGCCCCCGGCCCTGGCCTGCCCCCCCTGCACCTGCATCGGATCTCCTCCTTGTCCCGCCGCCTCCTGGCCCCACTTGCCCGCTCGCCTACCTGCCGCCCAGCCTCTTCATGAAGCGTGCCAATCCTTGCGGGCATAAAAAGACCGGGGACGGGCGCGGCCCGTCCCCGGTGGTGATGCTGTACGTTAGATCACCACGTTGACCAGTTTGCCCGGCACGTAGATCACCTGGCGCGGCGCGTGGCCGTCCAGTTGGGCGGCGACCTTTGGCTCGGCCAGGGCGCGAGCGCGGGCCGTGGCTTCGTCGATGCCGGCGGGCACCTCGATGCGCCCGCGCAGCTTGCCGTTGACCTGGATGACCAGGGGCACCGTCTCCGCCGCGGCCAGAGCCGCCTCGTAGCGCGGCCAGGGCTGCTCATGGACGCTACCGTCGCCGCCCAGTTCGTGCCACAGTTCCTCAGTGATGTGCGGGGCCATGGGCGCCAGCAGCAGCAGCAGGGTATAGGCAACCTGGTTGTAGACCAGGGTCACGCCGTGGGCCTCGCGGTACTGCGTCATGGCGTTCACCAGTTCCATGCATGCGCTCACCGCCGTGTTGAAGTGGAAGCGGGCGATGTCGTCGGTGACGCGGCGGATGGTGTTGTGCCCCTGGCGCAGCAGCGCGCGGTCGGCGGGGTCATAGTCCGCCGGGTCGCGTTGCGCCCCGCCTTCGTACGAGACCAGTTCGGCCCCGTCGTACAGCCGCCAGACGCGGTTCAGGAAGCGGAAGGCCCCCTCCACGCCCTTGTCGCTCCATTCGGCGTCCACTTCGGGCGGCCCGGCGAACAGCGTGAACACGCGCGCTGTGTCGGCGCCGTACTGGTCCACGATCTCATCCACCGAGACGACGTTGCCCTTCGACTTGGACATCTTCGCGCCGTCCTTAGTGATCATGCCCTGGGTGAACAGGCGGCGGAACGGCTCGACCACCGGGCTCCAGCCCGCGTCGTACAGCGCCTTGGTCACGAAGCGCGAGTACAGCAGGTGCAGGATGGCGTGCTCGATACCGCCCGTGTACTGGTCCACCGGCATCCAGTCGGCGGCCAGGGATGGATCGAACGGCTGCTCGGTGTTGTGCGGGTCGCAGTAGCGCAGGAAATACCAGGAACTGTCAACAAATGTGTCCATGGTGTCTACGTCGCGGCGGGCGGGGCCGCCGCACTGCGGGCAGGTGGTGTGAACGAACGACTCGACCCGCGCCAGCGGACTCTCACCGGTCGGGCGGAAGTCCACATCGTAGGGCAGCAGCACCGGCAGTTGGTCCTCCGGCACCGGCACCTCGCCGCACCCGTCGCAGTAGACCATGGGAACGGGCGGCCCCCAGTAGCGCTGGCGGCTGATCAGCCAGTCGCGCAGGCGGAAGTTGACTGTGCCCCGCCCGGTGCCCTCGCGCTCCACCGTGGCGATCACCTTGCGCTTGGCCTCGGCGGTGGGCAGGCCGTCCAGCGGACCGCTGTTGATCATCGTGCCGGGGCCGGTATACAGCGGCGGGTTGTCCCGGTCGCCCTTGACCACCGGGCCGACCACCGGCTCAGCGGCGGGCGCCCCGGCGGCGATGTAGGCCGTCTCCGCCCCGGTGGGCGGCGCCACCACCGGGATGATCTCCAGGCCG